>NZ_SRHQ01000017.1:0-126504 GCF_004683995.1 Methylorubrum sp. Q1
CCCCCCGAACAAAGCGTCAATCGAAAAAACGCCGAAAGCGTGAGAACGGCCGCCAGGAGGCTTCGGGATGCACGTATCGGCCACCCAGCGGCAGGGGTGCACCGGCCGAACTCAGAACCCTTTCTTCACCTGCGCCAGGGCTCGCGTCAGGCCGTCGGCGACGATCGCGCGCTCGTCCGGCGAGGCGTCGCGCGCGACAACGACGTGCTCGCGGCGCGAGGTCAGCGTCAGGGTCCGCAATCCGAACTCCTCGTCATCGATGCGGGTGAGCTTCGTCCAGAGCGGATTGAAGCGCCATTCGCGCCGCACGCCCCGCGGATCGATGCGGGCAAGGAAGACTTCGAGGGGTGAGATCGCCACTTCCTCGAAGGAGCGCCCACGACGGAAGCTCACCTTCAGCGCGACGTAGAGCGCCAGCATGTCGAGGCCGAAGAATCCGGCGATCAGCCAGAATCCGGCCCGCCAGCAGGCGATCGAGGTCACGAGGGACACGAGGCAGCACAACCCCATCACGATCCGGAAGCCGTCCTGGCTCAGGGATTGGTTAGGCCGGATCACGGCCGAATAGACCGGCCGGTCCATCGTTGCCGGGTCGAGCCCGTCCGGATGCGCAGAGATGTTGCCGCTCGCCATGGGCCGAATATAACGCGCCGATGTCAGCGAAAAAGCCGTCTTCTCGCCCTTCTGCCCCTGGTGCGGTAAAAAGTCAGTCGGCGAAGTCTGTCGAGAAGACAGTGAAGCCGGCAAAGCTCAAGGCCAAGCTGATGCCGGCTCTGGCGGCCGGCGTCGAAACCTCGCCCGAACCTGTCGATGACGCGACCCTGGTCGAGGTCTTTTCGCGGCTTCGCGCGGCCGATCCGGAACCGCGTTCGGAACTCGAATACCTCAATCCCTACACGCTGCTCGTGGCCGTGGTGCTCTCGGCTCAGGCCACCGACAAAAGCGTAAACCTCGCGACCGCTCCGCTCTTCGCCATCGCCGACACGCCGCAGAAGATGCTGGATCTCGGCGAGGAGCGGGTCCGCCACTTCATCCGCACCATCGGCCTGTTCAACACCAAGGCGAAGAACGTCATCGCTTTGTCGCGGATTCTGCTGGAGCGGCACGGCGGCGCGGTGCCGTGCGACGCCGAGGCCCTGGAGGTGCTGCCGGGCGTCGGGACGAAGACGGCGAGCGTCGTGCTCAACGTGGCCTTCGGCGTGCCACGGATCGCGGTCGATACCCACATCTTTCGCGTCTCGAACCGCATTCCGCTGGTTTCCGCAGCGACAACCGACAAGGTGCAGGCGGGGCTGGAGGCGCGGGTGCCGGAGCCGTTCCGGCTCAACGCCCATCACTGGCTGATCCTGCACGGGCGCTACACCTGCAAGGCCCGTCGGCCGGATTGCCCGCGTTGCAGCATCGCGGATCTGTGCCGCTACCCCTCGAAGACGACCGCACTCACCCCCATATCATCCGGGGATTAGGCAGGTCTGCGTCCACGGCGGCAATGCGTTGCCCGGCCAACGCGTTGTGCTGCAAACCTCGTTCCGGTAGATTGATGCTAAGGCGGCCGGACATGTCTCTCTCGGGAAGCATAATCCGGCCGTCTGCCCGCCAGACGGGCCGCCGCGCCGCGGATTTCGCCTCAAGTGCCAGTTCCGAAGGAGCCTCGGCCCCATGGACTTCCTCAAACCACGGTACACGCCTATGAACCGCCGCCGTCGCATTTACGAGGGCAAGGCGAAGGTCCTCTACGAGGGACCCGAGCCGGGGACGCTCATCCAGCACTTCAAGGACGACGCGACCGCCTTCAACGCGAAGAAGCACGAGGTGATCGACGGCAAGGGCGTGCTGAACAACCGGATTTCCGAGTTCGTCTTTCAGCACCTCAACGACATCGGCGTGCCGACGCACTTCATCCGCCGGCTCAACATGCGCGAGCAACTGATCCGCGAGGTCGAGATCATTCCGCTCGAGGTGGTGGTGCGCAACGTCGCCGCCGGTTCGCTGGCGACGCGGCTCGGGCTCGAGGAAGGCACGCAATTGCCGCGCTCGATCATCGAGTTCTACTACAAGAACGACCAGCTCAACGACCCGATGGTGTCCGAGGAGCACATCACCGCGTTCGGCTGGGCGACACCCCAGGAGATCGACGACATCATGGCGCTGGCCATCCGCGTCAACGATTTCCTGTCCGGCCTCTTCCTCGGTGTCGGCATCCGTCTCGTCGACTTCAAGATGGAGACCGGCCGCCTGTGGGAGGGCGACCTGATGCGCATCGTCGTCGCCGACGAGATCTCCCCCGATTCCTGCCGGCTGTGGGACATCAAGTCCTCGGACAAGCTCGACAAGGACCGCTTCCGCAAGGATCTCGGCGGCCTGATCGAGGCCTATACCGAGGTCGCCAAGCGTCTCGGCATCATGTCCGAGAACGAGAAGGTTCAGGCCGGCGGCCCGCGCCTGGTGCAGTAAGCGTGCCTCGCAAAACTCCCGATCTCCGACCGTTCTCCCTCTGACGAGGACGGTGCAGCGGGAGTTTTGTGAGAGACACAAAGCGTCGTCAGCGCGGCTCGGCCGGCTCCATGCCGGTCCAACCTCGGCGAAGGCGCAGATGGGTCGAGAGGTCCGGGTCGAAGCCCGGATGATAATGGGGGTCCTGCGCGAGCAGCGGCCCCCATCGCGTTCTCAGCGACTCGACCTCGGCACGGTGTCGGGCGGCCGCCGCCGGCGAGGGCCGGCGGCTCGCCGATTCCCGGTGATGGAGGCGGGCGCCCCCGACATAGAGGGTCCGCAGGCCCACGGCGTTCAGCCGCAGGCAGAGATCCACGTCGTTGAAATCGATGGCGAAGGTCGATGCATCGAAGCTGCCGACGCGAGAGAACTTGTCCGCCTCAATGACGAGGCAGGCGGCGGTCACGGCCGAGACGCTTCGGGTGGCGCGCAAGGCGCCGAGATAGCCCGCCGCATCTCCGGCGAAATGGCGGTGGCCGTGGGTGACGAGACCGCCGGTGCCGAGCACGATCCCGCCATGCTGGATCCGGCCCTCACCATCGACCAGCCGGGCCCCGACCGCCCCGATATCGGGGCGCAAAGCCTCGCGGACCATGCGCTCCAGCCAGTCCGGCGCCTCGGCCTCGACGTCGTTGTTGATGAAGGCCAGGAGGCGTCCGCGCGCCTGCGCCGCCACGCGGTTGTTGATCGCGGCGAAGTCGAAGGGGCCCGGACAGGCAACGACCCGCGCCGCGCCCTCCGCCTCGAGCGTGCGGAAATAGGCGAGCGTCTCGGGATCGCGACTGTCGTTGTCGCAGATCAGAATCTCCTTGGCCGGCCAGTCGGTGCGGTGACGCAGGCTGTCGATGCAGGGCCGAAGCAGGTCGAGCCGGTCGCGGGTCGGGACGATCAGGCTGACGAGGGGGCGCGGCTCCGGCAGCGGCCGGTCGAGGCGAATCACGCCGTCTTGCCCGACGAGGACGGGCGTGCCCCCCTCCCCCATCCGATCGAGATCACGCCGGACCGCCTCCCGCCGCGCCGTTCGCCCCTCCCCCCTCTCTTCGAAACGTCCGAAGGACAGGAGGCGCGGGAGATGGCGCACGGCGCCTGGGCCGAAGCGGTCCGCGATCCCCAGGGCCAGATCGAGCGCGGCGGCGCCGGGAACGGTGTCGATGCCGATCACGCTGGCGCGGCGAAAGGCGATGACGGGGCCGAGATAGTCGACCGTGTGCAGGTAGTCCCGATCGAAGGCCGGACGCAGCAGGGGAAGCCAGGAGCCATGGACGGCGTGGCTGAACAACGCGTCGCCGTAGATCGCGTGACGATCCGGATCGGCGAAGGCGGCGGCGATGGCGGCCGCCGCGCCCGCCGCAATGTGCTGGCCTTCGGACGTGAGCAGGACGATCGGAGGTCCGTCCGCGGTGATGCGGATCGCGCCCTGCGCGTCCGTCCCAATGCGCTCGATCCCCGCCGCGGCGAGGGCGGCCTGCGGCTCGCTCGGCGGTGGCACGATGCGGGGCCGGTCCAGACGAGGATGGGCGCCGACCAGCGCGACGAAAGCCTGCGCCGCCCGCAATCGCCGGCCGGAGAGCCGCGCCGACAGGATCGGCAGAGCCCGCCTCGGCTGGCGGAGCGCCCGGGCGAGGAGCGCGAGGCGTCTCGGGGCGGGCTCGGCGGCGAAGAGCAGGGCGTCGGGCCATGCCGGGGGCGAGCCGTCGGCGCTCATTCCAGTTCCTCGCCGAAAGTCGTGAGCGAGAGGGCCGGATGGTAGAACGGATCGTGCCGGATCACGTCGCGCCAGCGCCCGGTGAAGGCAGCGGCCTCGCGTTCGAAGCGCGCGCGGGCGGCACCGACCGGCCGGCCGCGGCTCACCGATTCGAGGTGAGACAGCACCGCGTGCGGTGTCCACACCGTCTTCCAACCCCGCGCGCCGAGGCGCAGGCAGAAGTCGATATCGTTGAAGTCCACGGCAAAGGTCTCTTCGTCGAAACCGCCGACGGCCTGGTATTTCTCTCGCGCAACGGCGAGGCAGGCCGCCGTGACGCCCGACACCTCGTGCGCCACGCTCAAGCGATCGAGATGGCCGGGCGTGTCGGCGGGGCGGCGGCGCAGGATATGGCCGGCCTCGCCGCCGAGCCCGACCACGACACCCGCGTGCTGAAGGCGCCCATCCTCGTAGAGCAGTTTCGCGCCGACCGCGCCAACCTCCGGTCGGACCGCCTGGGCGACGAGGACGTCGAGCCAGTCGGGTCGCAGCACCGCCACGTCGTTGTTGAGCAGCACGAGGACGTCGCCGCGCGCCTTCTGCGCGCCGGCATTGACCAGCGCCGAGAAATTGAAGGGGTGCGGATAGGGCTCGATCCGGACCCGCGGATCGAGGCGTAACCGCTCATACAGATCGAGCACGGCCGGCTCCGTCGAGCCGTTGTCCACGATCACCAGTTCGAGGGCGGGATAGGGCGTCTTCTCGAGGACATCCTCGGTGACCCGCGCGATCAGATCGAGCCGGTCGCGGGAGGGGATGATGATGCTGACGGGCGGTGCCGGGTCCGGCAGCGGCCATCGAAGATCGAGGCGGCCGTCGTGCAGCGCTGCACGCGCCGGCGATCCCGTGGTGCGCAGGTGGCGGTCGAGGTGGAGCGCGCGGACAGCCGGATCGGCTCTGACGGGCTCGCGACGGCACAGGATGCGGGGGATGTGGGCGACACGGGCCGCGGATCCGGCCGCGAGATCGAGGGTGAGGGCCAAGGCGTCGGGCGTGCCCACCGGCTCGGCGGGCAGGCCGGCGAGGAAATCCCTCGCGATCAGCGCGGGCGCACCGACATAGCCCGTGGCAAGCGCCAGATCGGGGCTCCAGTCCGGCTTGAGGCGCGGCCTGAGCGTCCGGCCGCCGGTCTCCTCATCGGCATAGACCATCGCGGCCGCCTCGGCGCTCTTGGCAAGCTGGCGCAGTGCGTCAGGAGCCAGGATGTCGCCGGGGCGGAGCAGGCCGAACAGGTCGGCCCCGCCGCCAAGCTCGTGCAGCGTCGCGGCCGGATTCCATGGGGTGGAGAGGACGCGCCGGTCGATGGCCGGATTCGTTGGTGGGGCGCCATCCGTCCAGGCGATGAGGAGAGACCAGTCTTGATGGGTTTGGGCGCGCAGGCTCGCGACGCTGCGCGCCACCGCATCGGCACGCGCGAAGGGAGCCGGGAGAACGAGGCGGATCTGCGCGCCGGATTTCGGCTCGGCCGGCGTGACCCGAAACAGCCGCGACGCCTTCCAGGCCGGATAGCGGACAAGGGGTGACACCGCGCAGGCGCCGCGAAGGCTGTCGCGCCAGCGCCGCTCGTCGCGCGCGACAGCCGCGCGCAGGGCGGCTGCGGCGCGTCCCGGCCGCTTCAGCAGCGCCTCCGCAAAGACGCTCGCACTGCTCCGCAGCCCGACGCGCTCCAGCGCGAAGCCCGGCTCTGCGGCGATCTCGATGCCCTCGCAATCACCCGGCAGGTAGCCGAGCCAGCGCGCGGCGCCGAGGGCAACACCCGGCAGCACGAAGCCGTCGCGTCGGCCGGCGCCGCGGAGCAGGCGCAGCAGAGGCCTCTGCGGCCGCGCATGCAGGGGCTGCGTATAGGTCAGGACGATCCAACGACGCTGCCACGGCCTCCGCTCAGGGGGCGACAGGACGAGGCGGCGGTCGAACAGGGGGTCGTCAGCGGGCACCAGGGAGAACGGCGTCTCCCGACCCTGCCACACGCCCCGCCCATCGCCTCCCCTTGCATCAGGCTTGGCGATGCCGTCCTCCGGCAGGTTTCGAGCCATGCTGCGCGGGCAATCCCGTCATTGTGCGGCCGGGGCCTCACCCTGTTCCGCCGCCGCCGCCGCGGGTGCGGGCTTGCGGCGGCGCGCGGCCGGCTTCGGGCGCGCCGAGGCGCCGGCCAGGGTCACCTCGATGTCGTAGCCCATCGCCTTGTCGGCGGGCACGGTGAGATCGTTCTCGATGACCGTCGCCTCGCCCTGGGCGGCGCCTGCCGGAATCGCCACCGCAACACGGTGGCTGCGCATCATCACGGGCTGCTCGTTGTACTTCACGCCGATGGTCACCGGCACGTCGAAACGCCCGGCCGCACCGGCCGGTCCGAGCAGGGCACGCAGCTCGACGCCGACACGCACCGCGACCGAGCCGTCGGGCCGCGCCTTGCACTCCCGGCTAAGCCGGCCGAGCACGATCTGATGGCGCAGGCGCCGGTTGTCGCCCGCAGCTCCCGCGAAAGCCTGGACCGCGGCGCCGCCATCCGGAACGAAGACCGGCGGGCAATAGACGTCGTCGGGGTCCTGCGCCCGCGGCGCGGTGACCGCCGGTGCGTCGCCCTCGCGGCCGCCGAACATGTTTTTGAAGAAGCTGCCCGGTTCGGCCCGCGCCGGGCCGGGCACGGTCAGCACCAATCCACCGAGGATGATCAACGCCCTGCGCATCGTCTGACCGTTCCCTGCCCTTTCGCGGCGATCCCTTGAACGCTCCGGAGCCGGACGATCCTACTTGAGCGCGTCGAAACCGGGGCCGAAGCCCTTCATCGAGACCGGGATGCCGACCCCCTCCTCCGGCGTCTGGAAGACGATGAAGGTCGATTGCGATCCGTTGCGCATCGATTTTATCAGGCCGTCATCCATCACCACCTCGGCGACGCAGCCCATGCTCAGGCAGCGCACGAAGCTGGCGCGGCCGATATCGGTCTGATCGATCTTGAGGCCGAGGCCGGAGGTCAGGAGGATGCCGAGCGGGGCCTGCACCCGCAGCAGGTAGCCGCGGTTGTCGGCGATCTTCAGCACGATGACGACGAGGTTGAGGTTCGGCCGGTCTTCCGCCGCCACGTACTGCACGAGGGCGCATTGCTCGGCCTTGGCACCGGCCGGCGTCTCGCAGCGCAACTGCCAATCGTCGAAGGTCTTGCGCACGGTCCCCTGGGCCTGTGCGGCGCCGCCCCCGGCCAGCACCGTCGCGGCGGTCGCGGCCGCCAGCGCAAGACGGCGGCCGGCCCCAGGACGCAAAGCCCGAACCACGCCCGCAAACAGACTCATACGAACTCCGATCGATCGCTTGTCGAGACGGTGGCCGGCTCCGGCGGATGCCCCTCGCGCTGACGCAGTCGAGGCGTTCGGAGGTGCCGCCCGGCCTCGGGCGTTGGGACCATGCAGGTTTCCCGGTGTCAAGCAATCGCGGCGAGGGTGTGTCGGGAATGGGGCAAAGCGGCTACCCCTCGCCGCCCGGCTGCCCTAAGGTAAGGTCAAGCTCCCCTTCATCCGAGGAAACCGCCATGCGCCGCCTCGCCTCCCCCCTCGCCCTCGCGACCCTCTTCGTCGCGGCGGGTTGCGGGGGCGCTTCCGCCCTCTCCCTGCCGTTCGAGGAATCGGATTACCTCCCGCCCGAGGCGACGACGACCTATATCGAGCGCTCCCTCAACCATCAGGCGCCGCTCACCATCGAGCATCCGCCCGTGGAGCGGAATCCGCGCGGGCGCCGACGTGGCGACGCGGCGGCCATCGCCGGCTTCTGCCGGGACGGTGGCACCGTGCTGCGCCGCGATGCGATGGGCCGCCCCACCTACCTGCGTCAGCGCGAGGTTTGCGAAAACGTCGCGCCCCGCACCCTGTGGCCGGGCCACGTCGATCCGCGCCCGACTTGGCCGGCCGAGGCCGCGCCTGCCCGCAGCCGGGCGATCGTGACGAAGTACTGAGCCGGTTCCGGTCGATCGGACCGGAGGCGGCGCCTGGGGATCGCCCGAATCCGCAGGGATCGACCGGATTTGGAATCAGCCGTAGCGGTGCAGTTCCGAGCCGTGCCGCTTCAGCCACCGCTCCGCCTCATCCACATGGGGACAGATTTCGTTGGTGAGCGCCCAGAAGCGGGGGGAATGGTTCATCTCGCGCAGATGCGCCATCTCGTGGGCGACGAGGTAGTCGAGCACCACGGGCGGCGCGAGGATCAGCCGCCAGGAGAAATTCAGCTCGCCGCGAGCGGTGCAGGACCCCCAGCGGCTGCGGGTGTCGCGCAACGTCACTCGCGCCGGCCGCTGGCCGAGGCGCGTCGCGTAGACCGCCACCGATTGCGACAGGTCGCGCCGGGCCTCCCGCATCAGGAACTCGCGGACACGGCGCGGCATGTGCGCCGGATCGCCTGGGACGGCGAGCGTCCCGCTCGCGGGATCCGCCTCGGCCATGCCGCGCCCGTCCCGCGCCACGATCCGGTGCGGCACACCGCGCAGCGGGATGACCGAGTCTTCCGCGAACGGCACCCGCTCGGGCAGCTTGGCGAGGCGGGCGGCGATCCAGCCGCCGTGGCTCTGCGCGAACTTCTGAGCCGTGGCGAGCGACGACCGGGTCGGCAGCGTGAGAACCACCGCGCCGGTCGCACTCGAAACCCGCAGGGTCAGCCGGCGCGCGGTCGGCCGCCGAAGAATGGCGACGCGAAAGGTCTGCCCGTCATGAGCGATCTCGATGTGATCCGGATCCGGCCGTCGCAGCAGGGCGCGCGTCATGCCCGCGAGCCTAGCCGCAGCCGGCCGGCTCAGCCATCCCAGCAATGCCTCTCTCACCGGAAATCCACCTGATCGGACGCTTGCCCGCGTCGCGGTCAGGCGCTGCCCTCCATCTCCCGTACGAAGCGGGCGATGCGCGGGGCGATGACGGACCGGAAGCGCGAGCCGTTGAACACGCCGTAATGCCCCACCTTCTCCTGCATGTGGTAGGCCTTGCGGGCATCGGGCAGGTTCGGGGTCAGGTCGAGGGCGGCCTTGGTCTGGCCGACGCCGGAAATGTCGTCGTTCTCGCCCTCGACGGCGAGGATGGCGCAGCGGCGGATCGCCGAGAGATCGACCAGCCGTCCGCCATGGCGCATCCGCCCCCGCGGCAGGGCGTGATCGACGAAGACGGTCTGCACGGTCTGGAGGTAGAACTCCGCCGTGAGGTCCATCACCGCGAGATACTCGTCGTAGAAGTCGCGGTGCTTCTCCGCCGAATCGCCGTCGCCGGTCACGAGGTGGTGGAACATGTCGGTATGGGCGGTGACATGGCGATCGAGGTTCATCGCCATGAAGCCCGAAAGCTGCAGGAAGCCGGGATAGACCCGGCGCATCACCCCCGGATAGAGCGGCGGCACCACCGTGATGCAGTTCTTCTCGAACCAGGCCATGCCGCGCTCCTGCGCGAGGCAATTCACGGCGGTCGGCGAGCGGCGGGTGTCGATCGGCCCGCCCATCAGGGTCATCGAGACCGGCACGTGGGCCGAATCCGCCGCCTCCATCAGAGCGACGGCGGCGAAGACCGGCACGGCGGGCTGGCAGACGGCCATCACGTGCAGGTCCGGCCCGAGGTCACGGAACATCGCCTGCAGGTAATCGATATACGTGTCGAGGTCGAAGCGCCCGTCCAGCAACGGGACCATGCGCGCGTCGGACCAATCCGTGATGAAAACCCGGTGGTTGGGCAGCATCGCCTCGACGGTGCCGCGCAGGAGCGTCGCGTAATGGCCCGACATCGGCGCCACGATCAGGAGCTTGGGCTGCGGCTCCGAATGCCCGGCGGGCAGCGCCCGGTCGAAGGCAATCACGCGACCGAAGGGCCGTTCCCAGACGACGCGCTCCGAGACCGGAACGCCTTGGCCGTCGATGACGGTCGTGGGCAGGCCGAAGGCCGGCTTGCCGTAGCGGCGGGTCACGCGCTCGAACATCTCCAGCGCGGCAGCCGTCGAGCGGGCATAGGGACCGTAGGCGAGCGGATTTCCGGGGTTATCCAGGCTGTGCCGAGCCGCGTCCGCCGCGAGCCGAGCCGGCGTCAACATCGCGCGGGCCGTCTCGTACCAGATATACGCCAGATCCATTTCGGCACTCCCCGGCGCGGCTCCCGAACCGGCCGTGCTCCCGTCGATCTTATCGAATGTTGCAAGCCGCGAAATCCTTCAAAATTACAACGGGCCGGTAACGCGTCCGTGGACGTTCCCCCCGCCAGCCCTATCGTAGCCGCACCATGATGGACGCGGCCCACAAGACCCTGACCCCGACGGGCCGCCACCTGCGGCTCGACACCTTCGTTCGCCTGCGCTGGCTCGCGCTCACCGGGCAGAGCGCGGCAGTCGTCGGCGCCCAGTTCGGGCTCGGGCTCAACCTGCCCTTCGGCTGGTGCTTCCTCGTCATCGCCACCTCATGCTGGCTGAACCTCGCGCTGCGCATCCGCTTTCCCGCGAGCTACCGCCTGAGCGACGATTCGGCAGCGCTGCTTCTCGCCTTCGACATCGTGCAACTCGCGGGCCTGCTGTTCCTCACCGGCGGATTGCAGAATCCCTTCTCGCTCCTGTTCCTCGCCCCCGTCCTGATCTCGGCCACCGCCCTGCCGCCGGAGCGGACCCTCGCGCTCGGTCTGCTGGCGGTCGGGCTCGCCACCCTGCTCGCCCTCGTCCACCGCCCCCTGCCCTGGTTCGCCGACGGGCGGATCGAGCTGCCCTTCCTCTACGTCTCGGGGGTCTGGACCGCGATCCTGCTCGGCACCGCCTTCACCGGCGTCTACGCGTGGCGGGTCGCGGAGGAGACGCGCCAGCTCGCCCGGGCGCTGGCCGCGACCGAACTGGTTCTCGCCCGCGAGCAGCACCTGTCGCAGCTCGACGGGCTGGCCGCGGCGGCGGCGCACGAACTCGGGACGCCGCTCGGCACCATCATGGTCGTGGCCAGGGAACTCGACCGGCAGCTCGGCCCGACCGCCTCGCCCGCCATCGCCGAAGATCTGAGCCTGCTGCGCGATCAGGTGGATCGCTGCCGCGGCATCCTCTCGAAGCTCACTTCGATGGGCGAGGAGAACGAGGAGGGTGAGAGCTTCCTCCAGACCGTCACCTTCGGTCATCTCGTCGAGGAACTGGTGGCGCCGCAGCGGGCGCTCGGCATCGCCGTCGAGGTCGTGCGGCAGGGCGAGGGGCCGGAGCCGGTCTGCCGCCGCAATCCGGGGGTGATGTTCGGGCTCGCCAACATTCTCGACAACGCCGTGGACTTCGCCGAATCGCGGGTCGTGATCGAGGCCGGATGGGACGCCGAGCGCGTCACGCTGACGGTCCGCGACGACGGCCCCGGTTTCCCCAGCGAGGTGCTGTTGCGGGCGGGGGAACCCTACGTCACCACCCGCAATCGCGACCGTTCGCAGAATCCCGACGAGGTCGGCGGAGGGCTCGGACTCGGCCTGTTCATCGCCAAGACGTTGATCGAGCGCTCCGGCGCGCAGCTCCTGCTGTCCAACATCACGGAAGCGGGACAGCGCGGCGCGCTGGTGCGGGTGACGTGGCCTCGTCACGTTTTCGAGAGGGAAGTGATTGTGCCCCATCCCGTTGCGCACAATTCTCTGAGACCCCTAACGGAACGGGATGCCGCACCTATATAATGCAAAGAGATGACACGAACCCACGAGGAGCACCGCATGCTGACGCAGAGCGGGACGACGGTGCCGAGCTCTGACACCGCTTTTCTGTCCGATGCCGATCCCCTTTCCGCCTTCAGCGATCGCAGCCTGCTGATCGTTGACGACGACAAGCCTTTCTCGACCCGCCTCGCCCGGGCGATGGAAGCGCGCGGATACGAGGTCCACGTGGCCGAGAGCGTGAGCGAGGGCGTGGCGGCCGTCGAGACCAAAGCGCCCGCTTTCGCCGTGATCGACATGCGGCTCGGCGACGGCAACGGGCTCGACGTGATCGCCCGCCTCAAGGAGCGCCGCCCCGAGGCCCGAGGCGTGATCCTGACCGGCTACGGCAACATTGCCACGGCGGTGACGGCGGTCAAGCTCGGTGCCTTCGACTATCTCGCCAAGCCGGCCGATGCCGACGAGATCCACGGCACGCTGATGGCGCAGCCGGGCGAGCGGGCCGACCCGCCGGAGAACCCGATGTCGGCCGACCGGGTGCGCTGGGAGCATATCCAGCGCGTCTACGAGCTGTGCAGCCGCAACGTCTCCGAGACGGCACGGCGCCTCAACATGCACCGGCGTACGCTCCAGCGGATCCTCGCCAAGCGAGCACCGCGCTAAAGCTGAAAAGGGCCGGCGGATCGAAACCGCCGGCCCTTTTTCGTTGCCGAGGCATCCGCGCAGGCGCGTGCCCGAGGCATTCATACCTTATCTGTGTGTCCTCGTTGGTTCCGGGCGGTTGCGCCAGGCCCCGGCCTCGGGCTATTTCGCCGCTCGAAGAGCGGAACAGGCTTACGCGGGTATGCGGAACCTCATCACGATACTCGGCCTCATGGTGCTGGTCGGCACGGAAGTGTTCGCTGCGGCCATCGCCGCCGGCTGGGCGCTGGCCGGATTGCTCGATCTCGGCGACCAAGTCGGCCACGTGCTCATGGCGCTGTTCAGCCTCGTCGCCGCCTGGATCATGGTCCAGCTCTGGCGCCGCGCCACCGAAGCCGAGCCGATCGGCACGGCCCGTCGCCGGTGATCCTTCTCTAGCGGTGACGTCTTCACGAAACCGCGATAGATTTCCGGGATACGGCCGATCGCTCATCGCCTGCTCTCGGGTCGCCTCGAACATCCGGCTCACTCGTACGCGATCGAGCGCAATCCCCTCCGTCCCCGGCATCGCCGCCCCCGCGCGGCGCGGCCCGCCGATTTCCCAAACGAGTGCCCGCCATGAAAGCCCGCATCGTCGTCACCTTGAAGACAGGCGTTCTCGATCCGCAGGGGAAGGCGATCGAGGCAGCCCTGAAGTCGTTCGGGATCGATGAGGTCTCCGGCGTACGCCAGGGCAAGGTGTTCGACCTCGAGGTCGCCTCGGAGAACCGCGAACAGGCCGAGGCGACGCTGAAGGCCGCCTGCGACAAGCTGCTCGCGAACACCGTCGTCGAGAACTACACCGTCGAGATCGCCTGATGCGCGCCGCCGTCGTCGTCTTTCCGGGCTCGAATCGCGACGGCGACGTGGCCCGCGCACTCCGCCGCTCCGGTGCGGAGGTCGTCAGCGTGTGGCACGCCGACACCGAACTGCCTGCCGGCACCGACCTCGCGGTGGTACCCGGCGGGTTCTCCTACGGCGATTATCTGCGCTGCGGCGCGATCGCCGGCCGGGCAGCGGCCATGGATGCGGTGCGCGCGCACGCCGCCCGCGGCGGCCTCGTGCTCGGCATCTGCAACGGCTTCCAGATCCTGTGCGAATCGGGCCTGCTGCCCGGCGTGCTGATGCGCAACGTCAACCGCCGCTTCATCTGCCACCGGCAGTTCCTGCGGGTCGAGCGCGCCGACACGCGTTTCACCTCGGCCTACACAGAGGGTCAGGTGATCGACGTCTGCGTGGCGCATGGCGAGGGCAACTACTTCGCCGATTCCGAGACGATCGGCCGCCTCGAGGGCGAGGGCCGCATCGCCTTCCGCTATTGCGACGCCAGCGGTGCGCTGACCGAGGACGCGAACCGCAACGGCTCGCTCAATTCCATCGCCGGCATCTACTCCGAGCAGCGCAACGTGCTCGGCATGATGCCCCACCCCGAGAACTTCGTGGACGGCCTCGTCGGCGGCACCGACGGCAAAGGCCTGTTCGACAGCCTGGCAGCCTGAGGGCCGGTCGCTGCGCTGACGTTGGCGATGACGAACATCGCCAGCCCGGGGAAACCCCTGAGCCCTGAGGGGCTCAGTGCCCCTCGAATTCCATCAGCGTGCGCACGGTGACGCCGAGATCCCGCAGGCGCTGGGCGCCGCCGATCTCCGGCAGATCGATCACGAAGCAGGCGGCGATCACCTCGGCACCGAGCTGGCGCAGAAGGTTCACCGCCGCCGTCGCCGTGCCGCCGGTGGCGATGAGGTCGTCGACGAGGATCACCCGATCGCCCGGCTTGATCGCATCGACGTGGATCTCGATCTCGTCGGTGCCGTATTCCAGCGCGTAGGCCGTCGAGACGGTCTTGTGGGGCAGCTTGCCCTTCTTGCGGATCGGCACGAAGCCCGAGGAGAGCTGATGCGCCACCGCGCCGCCGAGGATGAAGCCGCGCGCCTCGATGCCCGCGACCTGATCGATCCGCCCCCCCGCGTAAGGGTGCACCAGCGAATCGACCGCCCGGCGGAACGAGCGCGGATCGCTGAGCAGAGTCGTGATGTCGCGAAAAATGATGCCCGGCTTCGGATAGTCGGGAATCGAGCGGACCGAGTCCTTCAGAGCGGAGTGGCGGCGGGCTTCCATGCGGGGTGCTCGGTTGACGGCGATGCAGGGCGTTCGATGGGAACGGTGGCGAGGAGCGAGGGAGCCCCGCCCGTCAGGCGGCGGCCTTGCGCAGCAGGCCGATCAGCTCACGGTGCAGCACCTCGTTGCCGCAGGCCACGGAGCGGGCCGCAAGCGGCTCGGCGCCGCCATCCGCGCTGGAGACGAAGCCGCCGGCCTCGCGTACGAGGATGATGCCGGCCGCGATGTCCCAGGTCTGGAGGTCGCGCTCCCAGTAGAGGTCGGTCCGGCCACAGGCGACGTAGGCGAGATCGAGCGCCGCCGAGCCGAGGCGGCGGGTGCCGCCGGAGACCGCCATCACCGCGGCGACCTCCTTGAGCAGCCGGCCATGGCTGCCGCGGCCGAGATAGGGCGTGCCATAGGCGACCAACGCGTCGGCGAAATCCTGTCGTCCGGAAACGCGCAGGCGGCGATTGTTGAGGAAGGCGCCCTTGCCGCGCTCGGCGATGAACAACTCGTCCTTGGCCGGATCGTAGATCACGCCGGCAACGATCTGGCCGTCGCGCTCGAGCCCGACCGAGATCGCGAAATGCGGGATGCCGTGCAGGAAGTTCGTTGTCCCGTCGAGGGGATCGACGTGCCAGGTGTGGCTCCGGTCGGTGCCCTCGATGATCCCGCTCTCCTCCATGATGAGGCCGTAACCGGGCCGCGCCTTCATCAGCGCGTCGCGCAGGACCTCCTCCGCCTTCCGATCGGCGGCCGAGACGAAATTGCCGGGGCCCTTGCGGGAGACCTGGAGGTTCTCGATCTCGCCGAAGTCGCGCTTGAGCCCGCGGGCGGCCTTGCGAACGGCATCGACCATGACGGTCATGAGGGGAGAGTTGATCATGCGGTTCGGCTCGCAGCCCTGGCCGGGCGCCTTGTTGGAAAAGAATTCTGTCAGGGCTTCTATACGCCTTACGCCACAGCGCCAGGGGTGATCGGCGCAGGGGCGATATCCGGCAGGGTCCGGCGCCGGCCCCGGAGAGGCACACAGGTCGAGTGTAACCTTCGCGTGGAAGAGCCCGCCAGTGGCTCACCGCCGGAGGAACCCGCCCGATGATCGCCGGATTCCTTGCCGCCGCCGGCCTGCTGAGCGCAGTGACCGTGCGTGCGGCCGCCCCGACGCCCGAGCCGAAGCCGCACCCCTCCGCCGGAGGCACGCCGATCGGCCTCGACGCCGCCGGCGCGTGGTCGCGGCGGCGGAGGCCGAGGCTGAGGTTGAGGTTGAGGCGGGCAAGCGCAACGCGAGACGCGGGTGTTCTTCAACGCCTACGCAACGTTCGGCCTATTACGGCACCCGGGATCCGGAGCGGGCGGCCTCGCCGGGCGGATTCCTTCGGGTGGTCGAGGGACGGATCGTCGGTGCCATCGGCTGCTCAGGCGGCACGGGCGATCGGGACGTGGTGGTTCTGCCAAGCTGGCATCGCCGCCCTGCCGCCCTCAAGTGAGCGCGGCGACGAACCGGGCGGTGGCGTCGCGCGGATCGGACCCGCGCATCACGCCGCCCATCACGGCGACGCCCGCCGCCCCGGCCTCGCGGCAGGCGCGGGCGTTGTCCCCGTCGATCCCGCCGAGCGCGAAGACCGGCAGGCCATGGGCCGCCGCGGCGCGCAGGGAGGCGAGACCGAGGGTGGGGCCGTAGCCGGGCTTGCTCGCGGTGGGAAAAATCGGGCTGAGGGTTGCGTAGTCGGCGCCCACCGCCGCAATCGCCGCGATCTCCGCGACCGAGTGGGCCGAGAACCCGATCAGCGCCGCGGCGCCGAGTGCCGTCCGCGCCGCGCGGATGCCGTCGATCCCGGCGGAGCCCGGCAGGTGCACGCCTTGCGCCCCGATCTCGACCGCCAGCCCCGCATCACCGCCGACGACGAGCCGTCCGCCGACCGGGTGCAGGAGCGCGATCAGGTCGCGGGCGAGATCCCGCCGCGCGTCGCGGTCGAGATCGCGGTCGCGCAGCCAGACGAAGCGCGCGCCCCCCGCCACCGCCGCCCGAACGGTCTCAGTCAGCGGTCGCGTCGCCCCGTGGCGGTCGGTGACGACCAGAAGCGGCGGGAGCGTCACCCGCCCTCACGAGCCCACGAGGCCGAGCTGCGGGCTCGACGGCTCAGCTCGGCCGCGGCGCGGAATGCGCCCGGCCAGATGCGCGAGCCGGCCCGCCTCGACCGCGTTGCGCATGGCGCCGGCCATCCGCACCGGGTCGTCGGCCTTCGCCACGGCGGTGTTGACGAGGCAGGCGGCGGCGCCCAGCTCCATCGCGATCACCGCGTCCGAGGCGGTGCCGATGCCGGCATCGACGATCACCGGCACCTTGGCCCGGCGGCAAATCAGCTCGATATTGGCCGGGTTGGCGATGCCCATCCCCGAACCGATCAGAGAGCCCATCGGCATCACCGCGGCGCAGCCGAGATCGGCCAGCCGCTCGCAGATCACGGGATCGTCGTTGCAATAGGGCAGCACCGTAAAGCCGTCATCGACGAGGTGCCGGCAGGCTTCGAGCAACTCGGTGACATCCGGATAGAGCGTCTCGCGGTCGCCGATCACCTCGACCTTGATCCAGGACGTGCCGAGTGCCTCGCGGGCGAGTTCAGCGGTCATGATCGCGTCGCGGGCCGTTTCGCAGCCGGCGGTGTTGGGCAGGAAGCGGGCGCCCTTCAGCTTCTGAAAGGTGTCCGAGCCGTGCCCCTGGAGCGAGACCCGGCGGATCGAGGCGGTGACGACCTCGGCGCCCGAGGCGCGCACCGACTGCGCCATGATCTCCTGGCTGGGATAGCCGGCCGTGCCGATGAACAGCCGCGAGGAGAGCCGGATGCCGGCGATCACCAGCGCGTCGTCTCCGGTGGCGTCGGGCTGGGCGAGGGTGGTGTCGTGATGGTTCATGGTCAGCCTCCCTGCATGGCGCGGACGATCTCGATCCGGTCGCCCTCATTGAGTGACGTTTCGGCCCAGACGCTTTTGCGCACGACGCGGCCGTTGACGGCGATGGCGATTCCCTGGGAACTCTCGATGCCCCGCTCTTCGGCTTCGGTCGCGAACAGGGCGGCGAGATCGGCCGCCTCGCGCTCGCAGGTCTCTCCGTTGACGGTCAGCCTCATGCCACGGCCCTCCCTCCGGTTTGATTCGATAATGAGAAGCGCGCCCGTCCGAAGCCGCGGGCGAAGTCCGGCAGCGCGCCCTCGGTGAGGAGCGTCGCCACGGCGTCGGCGGTCGCGGGGGCGAGCAGGTAGCCGTTGCGGTGATGGCCGGTAGCGACGACGAGGCCGGGCGCGGCCTCCTCGATGATCGGTGCGTCGTCGTCCGAGGTCGGGCGGAAGCCGCTCCAGACCGCGTCGATCTCCATCTCCTCGATACCGGGCAGAACCCGCCGCGCGCCCTCCAGCAAGGCGAACATTCCGCCCGCGGTGACACCGCTGGTGAAGCCGCAATCCTCCACCGTGGCGCCGATGATGAGGTGCCCGTCGCCCTTCGGCGCCATGTGCACCGCGTCGGTCCAGACCATGCGGGAGAGGGTGCCGGTGCGCCTGGTCGTGCGCAGGGCCAGCGACTGTCCCTTGAGCGGCCGGACCGGCACGGCGAGGTCGTCGGGAAGCAGGCTCGCCTCCCCGCTCCATGCGCCGGCGGCCAGGATCACCGTGTCGGCGGCGAGCGTGCGGCCGGCGGCGTGCAGGCCGGTGACGCGCCCGCCCCGGCGCTCCAGCCCCTCGACCGCGACGCCCTCGCTGATGACGACGCCGGCCGCCTCGCAGGCGCGCAGCAGCGCTTCCATCACGAGCCGGGGATCGACCTGGGCGTCGAGGGGGCAGAGGATGCCGGCGGTGACGTTGGGGCGCAGCAGCGGCTCACGTGCGCGCACCTCCGGGCCGGACAGCCACTCGGCGGAAACGCCCGAGCGCCGCTGCAGGTCGTGGCGGAAGCGCAGGCGCTCCACCTCGTCGCGGCCGATGGCGATCACGAGGGTGCCGTCCGCGCGGTAATCGATCTCATGGCCCGAGGCCGCCTGAAGCGCGTCGCGAAAAGCCGGCCAGCGGCGCAGGGATTCGAGCGCTAGCGGCAACAGCAGATCGGAGCCCGGCTCGTGCTCGGCGGCCGGCGCGAGCATGCCGGTCGCGGCGAGGCTCGCACCGCTGCCGACGCTCCCGCGCTCCACCACGGCCACCGCGTGGCCGGCCTGCGCCAGCCGCCACGCGATCGACAGGCCGATCAGCCCCGCGCCCACGACGGCGACGTCGGCACGCTGCGGCACCTCCGCCGCGCGCGGTCGCATCGCGAGGCTACGGCGCTGGCCGATCGGGGAGGTCAGCAGGTCTGACATCGAAAAACGTGCCTTCCACGGGTCTGCCCGCAGGAATTGGCACCATATGCTTCGATAGAAGCGGGTCCGCTCGAACGAGCGCCCCATCAGGTCCAATCCCTACGCCGGTATGAGCCGGATCAGGTTCGAAGGATTTCCGCGCTGCCGGCGACGGCGATAGCGGTTTCTCAGCCCCTTGTCGGGGATCTCCCTGGAACAGATCGGATGTGGCCCCCGGCAGGCGCGCGGTCAATCCCTCCCGGGACCCGAAGCGGGCAAATCATTTGACGCGGCACACCGGATGGCGAAGGCGCCCGAACGCGGGGGCCGCGCTCGTGGACGATTCATTCCGCCGCGGCGGCCTTCGCGGCCCGTCTTCGGCCGGGGCGGTACACGGCCATCGGCTCATCGAACCCGTCGAGGACATGGCTTCCCAGCGCTTCCGGGTCGCCCCACAGGAAGTCCACGAACGGCTTCGACATCAGGAGCGGCTCCTGAAGCGTGCGGTTGAGCCGCGCCAAGCGGCTCGCGAGGTTCACGTCGCGGCCGATCACGGTGAAGTCGAGCCGTGTGCCGGAGCCGACATTGCCGTAGGCCGCCTCCCCGTGATGCAGGGCGATGCCGGCTTCGACCACCCGCTCGCCCTGGCCGAAACGCCCGACTGCGTTCGCCTCGGCAAGCGCCGCCAACGCCGCCTCCGCCGCTGTGAGCGCACTCTTGGCCGCACCGCCGAGATCGTCACCCGACTCGCGGAAGATCGCGAGAAGCCCGTCGCCGAGATATTTCAGCACTTCGCCGCCCTCCCGCTCGATCGGCGGCACGAGGCAGTCGAAGAACGCGTTCAGGAGATCGACCGCACCCTCCGGCGTCCGGTCGGCGGACAGGCGCGTATAGTCGCGCATGTCCGCGAACAGGATCGCCGAGCGGATGCGGCGCACCTGCCCGCGCCGGATGTCGCCCGAGAGGATCGCGCGATGCGGCTCGTCGCCGACATAGATGCGCAGCACCGTATCGAGCTGTTTGTTGAGGATGCGCATCTCCATCACCGCGGCGAGCGCTGGCATGACGAAGCGCAGGATCGCGATGTCCTCATCGCGAAAACCGTCTTTCGCGCGCGTGGCGAAGGTGATGCCGTTCTTGTTGCCGTTGGTGAAGATCAGGGGCGCGACGAGGTAGTGCGTGTAGCCGTCGGCCTTCAACTCCGGAATGATCGCGTAGGCGTCCTCGGCGGTTTCCGCGAGGTCGAGGCTCAGCCACGCGCCGGACTCGTGCACGGTGGAGAACGGGCTCGCTTGGTAGGCCTTCGCGGAAACCTCGCCGTGGGGAAATAGGCGTACCGTGGAGCCGGCACCGCGGGTCCAGACGCGCCCGACGCCCGAATACTCGGAATGCAGGGTATCGATGGCCGTGGAGGCCCGGTCGATCGGCACGCCGATCGCATTGAGACGCTCGGCGAGCCCCGCGAGCAGGTCCTCGGCCTTGGTCAACCGGGCGCCCTCCCCGAGCAGCCAGTCGCGGATGCCAACGCAGCGTTGTAGCGCTCCGAACGGGACGTCCTCGGCTTCCGATCCGTCGGCGAGAGCCGTCGGTGTTGGTTTCGGGGCGTCGGCGTCGCGCATTTGGGGAAGGTGGGTTCTCGGGTGCTCAAAGCAAGGCTTCGCGCGGGGCACGACCGGCGCTTTGGGCCCATAGTGGACGACGAACGCCGGGCACGCTCCGTGCCTCGAGGGACCAGCTTGGCCGTATCGTGACGCGGGAGGCCGGGCGTGGCCGACCAGCATGACCGTAATTGGGACGCTGGATCAAGCGATCGAAGCAAGCCGGCAATGTAAAGCGCGCAGCCCTGCGCTAAGGCGGAAGCGTGGCAGGAGGACGCCTGCCGGACCCGCCGATCGATCGGCGCCAGGACGACCCGACATGTTGAGAACGGCTTTCAGCCTCACCCTTCTGGCCGCCGCGGCGCTCGCCCCGAGCCTCACCCTGGCTCAAGGCAAGCAGGATTTCACGCTCGTCAACCGCACCGGCTACCAGATCGACGAGGTCTATGTCGGGCCCGTCAACCAGTCGCACTGGGGCGAAGACGTGATGGGCAAGGACGCGATCGGCAACGGCGACAAGGCCGACATCACGTTCAACGGCGGCTCGAACGCCTGCAAGTGGGACATCAAGGTCGTCTACAACGACGGCGACGAGTCCGAGTTTCGCGGCGTCAACCTGTGCAATATCAGCACCGTGACCCTGTTCTGGAACCGCAGTGCCGGCGAGACACGCTTCGTCGTCGAGTAGGCCCGACCCGAGGCGTCTTACGGCGCGAAAAGAGCGGCGGAGAGCACCGCACGTAGAGCCGTATCCGACCGGATTGCATCGGGTCGGCGTCTCTCGGTCATTGTTTCGAAGCGATTTCTTCGCCGAACCGGGCACAACTTCGTCGTAAATCGCTGTGGCCATCGATCGATGGACGCCTCTCAACAGATCGCGAGCGTGGTATTTTCTGCACAATAGCGCGCTTGCGATTGTTTGAAGCGATACCGATAACAGCGCGGGCTCGAACTTTCAGAGTCTTACCCGCTCCCTGGCCCGTGTCGAACCAATCCTTCACCTTTACATCCGAGGCGGACGGCTTCGAGGGGTACCATGCGCTCTACTCGGCCGGGTCCGACGTCGCAGCGACCGATGGGCCGTTCCACGCGCGCGTAGAGGCGCATCGGTTCGGCCCGATCAACGTCTTCGAGCGGACTTTGAGCGGCGTCAGGCATTGGCGTGATGGGGCTCGCGTGCGCCGCGACGGCTTCGATCACTTCGTGATCCAGTACCTGCGCAACGGCGTCTATTTCGGCGGTTCCATCGACGCGGAACGCCGGCTCGCACCCGGCGACGTCATCCTGTTCGACATGTGCCGCCCGCAGCGCACGCGGGTCGAATCGGCATCGACCGTCACCGTGAGCCTGAGCCGGAAACTGGTCGAGGCGGCAGCACCCGAGGCGAGCCGCTATCACGGACACATCTTGCCGGAAGCGGTGTCGGGCCTGCTCGGCGACCTGATGGGATCTCTCGCGCGGCGGGCCGCCGCCACCGAGCCGAGCACCGCGGAGAGTACCGCCCGTGCCCTGACCGAGTTGCTGGCCGGCGCCCTCGGGCAGGTCAGGCTCGACGACGAGGCTTCGAGCGCCCTTATTGCCGATCTGCGGCGGCAGCGCGCGGAGGCCTTCATCGAAGCGCGGCTGAGCGACCCCTCACTCGACGTATCGATGGTCGCAAGGGGGGCGGGGTTGTCGCGCAGTGCGCTCTATCGCCTGTTCGAGCCGACGGGCGGCGTCGCCTACCACATCCTGACCCGTCGCCTCGAACGGTTGAGCTCGGCGCTCCGCAATCCGGTCGAGGCCCGCTCGATCACCACCCTCACCTTCGATCACGGCTTTGCCAGCGAGAGTCATTGCAGCCGCGCCTTCCGCGGCACATTCGGCTTGCCGCCGGGCCGCTATCGCGCCGAGATGCGCCACCCGCGCGCGGGCACCCTCGGCCAGCCACTGCCCGGCGAAAGTGCCGCCAGCCTGATGTCCGCGTGGTCGCGCGCCCTCGCCTGAACCCACGAATGTCATCCCCTTCCGCGAACCCGCAGCCGGGCACAGTCGTTGCCCGAGCCGGCCTCGCGGGCTGGCCGTTGGTCGCCTTGCTGGCGATGATCCAGTTCGCGGCCTTCAGCGACCGGTTTCTCCTGACGCTGGTCGCAACCCCGCTCAAGCAGGCACTGGCCCTGAGCGATACCCAACTTGGCCTGCTTCAAGGTTCGGCCTTCGCCCTCCCCTACGCGCTCGCCCTTCCGCTGCTCGGTATCGTGGCCGATCGCGGTCGCCAGCGCGGCCTTCTCCTGGCAGGGCTCTTCTTATGGAGTGCGGCGACCTTCGCCAGCGGCCTCGCGAGCGGCTTCGGCGCGCTTCTCGTGGCGCGCGTCGCGCTCGGCGTGGGTCAGGCGGGGTTCGGCCCGGCCGCCCTCTCGCTGATGACCCGGCATCTGCGCCGGGATCGCCTCGGCCGGGGCATCTCGGCGCTCACCGCCGGAGCCACGCTCGGCCGCAGCTTCGCCCTGCTCGCGGGCGGGGCCGTGCTGGCGTGGCTGACGGCACGGGGCGGACTCACCCTTCCCGGCCTTGAGCCGCTCCCCCCTTGGCAGGCCCTGCTCGTCCTCGCGGCACTGCCGAACCTCGTCCTCGTGATCCTCGTCCTGCGCATCCGGCCGCCCCCGCGGGCCGCCGCTTCGCCACAGGCGTCGCACGGGCTGCACGGCGTATCGCTTGGCAGCGCCCTGGCCTGGATCGGGCGGCGACGGAAGGCGTACCTGCCGCACGTTGCCGCCGCGACGGCCGCGGTCCTCATGACGCAGACCCTCATCGCCTGGGCGCCGACCTTCTATGTCCGCTCCTTCGGCCTTACCCCGGCAGAGAGCGGCCTGCGCCTCGGACTCCTCGTGCTGATTGCCGCACCGCTCGGCCATTTCGCGGGCGGGCTGGTGCTGGACCGGCTGCGCGGCGCCGGGCGTGCGGATGCCGCGCCGCAGCTTCTGGCGCTGGGGCTGATCCTGGCCGTGCCGATGACGGCGCTCGCGAGTTTGAGCCCCGAACTGCCCCTCTCGCTTCTCGGGTTCGCCGGACTCGTCGCGTTGCTCGGCTTTACCGGTCCACCCGGACTGGCCGGCATCCAGATTCTGACCCCGCAACGGCTGCGCGGCCGAGTCAACGCCCTCTTCCTCGCAACGGTCAATCTGGCGGGATTCGGTCTCGGGCCGCTTCTGGTCGGCCTTCTCAGCGACCACCTGTTCGGGGAGGCCGGCCTGGGGCTCGCCCTCCTGGCCGTCTACGCGCCCGTCGGCGCAGCGGGAACCCTGGCCGCTCTGCTCGCCCGCCGCGCGTGGCGCCCGGCGCGTCGACACCCAGCCTGAAACGAGAACGGCCGCCCCGAAGGGCGGCCGGTTTTGGGGTCTGGATCAGTTGTCCAGGAAGCTTCGGAGCTTCCGCGACCGGCTCGGATGCTTGAGCTTGCGCAGGGCCTTCGCCTCGATCTGGCGGATGCGCTCGCGGGTCACCGAGAACTGCTGACCCACCTCTTCGAGAGTGTGGTCGGTGTTCATGCCGATGCCGAAGCGCATGCGCAGCACGCGCTCCTCGCGCGGCGTCAGCGAGGCGAGGACACGGGTCGTGGTCTCGCGCAGGTTCGACTGGATCGCCGCGTCGATCGGCAGGACGACGTTCTTGTCCTCGATGAAGTCGCCGAGATGCGAATCCTCCTCGTCGCCGATCGGCGTTTCGAGGGAGATCGGCTCCTTGGCGATCTTCAGGACCTTGCGCACTTTCTCCAGCGGCATGGCCAGCTTCTCGGCCAGCTCCTCCGGAGTCGGCTCGCGGCCGATCTCGTGCAGCATCTGGCGCGAGGTCCGGACGATCTTGTTGATCGTCTCGATCATGTGCACCGGAATGCGGATCGTGCGCGCCTGATCGGCGATCGAGCGGGTGATCGCCTGCCGGATCCACCACGTGGCGTAGGTCGAGAACTTGTAGCCGCGGCGGTACTCGAACTTATCGACCGCCTTCATCAGGCCGATATTGCCCTCCTGGATCAGGTCCAGGAACTGCAGGCCGCGGTTGGTGTACTTCTTGGCGATCGAGATCACGAGGCGCAGGTTGGCCTCGATCATCTCCTTCTTCGCCTGGCGGGCCTCGCGCTCGCCCTTCTGCACCATCGCGACGATCTTGCGGTACTCGCCGATCTGCAGGCCGGTCTCGGAGGCGAGCGTCAGGATCTGCTCGCGCAGGTCCGCGACCTGACGGCCGCCGCGCTCGACGAAGTTCTTCCAGCCCCGGCCGCCGAGGGTGGCGACGCGGTCCATCCAGTTCGGATCGAGTTCGTAACCCTGGTAGTGGCGCAGGAATTCGTCGCGGGCGACGCCGTGGTGCTCGGCGGCGCGCATCAGGCGGCCCTCATGCGAAATGAGGCGCTTGTTGATGTCGTAGAGCTGCTCGACCAGCGCCTCGATGCGGTTGGCGTTGAGCGAGAGCGACTTCACGTCGGTGACGACGATGTCCTTCAGCTCGGCCTGCTTCTTGGTCTGCGCGGCCGTAACCGTACCGCCGCCCGTCTTCAGCTCCGTCTCTTCGTTCTGGAGCTTGCGCAGCTTGCGGTAGTTCGAGGCGATGTTGTCGAAGGTTTCGAGAACCCGCGGCTTGATCTCGGCCTCCATGGCCGCGAGCGACACGTTGTTCTCCATGTCGTCCTCGTCGTCGCCGCCTTCCGGCGGGACGGCGCCTTCGGCCTCCTCCGTCTCCTCGTTCTCGCTCACGGCCTCCTGCGGCGCGCCGCGGGCATCGGGGCCGGCATAGGTGGCTTCGAGATCGATGATGTCGCGCAGCAGCACCTTGCCGTCGACGAGTTCGTCGCGCCAGATGATGATGGCCTGGAAGGTCAGCGGGCTCTCGCAGAGACCCGCGATCATCGCCTCGCGGCCAGCCTCGATGCGCTTGGCAATCGCGATCTCGCCCTCACGCGACAGCAGCTCCACCGAGCCCATCTCGCGCAGGTACATCCGCACCGGATCGTCCGTGCGGTCGGTCGGCTCGCGGGTGGTGGGGGCCGCCACCGCGACGGTGCGGGTGCCGCCGGAGGTCTCGGCGACCTCTCCGCCCTCCGTGCTCTCCTCCTCCTCGGAGGCCTCGCCGTTGGCCTTGGCCTCGGGCGCGGTCTCCTCGGATTCCTCCGCCTCGACCACGCGGATGCCCATGTCGTCGAGCTGCGCGAGCACATCCTCGATCTGGTCGCCATCGACCTGACCGTCCGGGAGGACCTCGTTGATCTCTTCGTAGGTGACGTAGCCGCGCTTCTTCGCGAGCTTGACCATCCGCTTGACGGCGGCATCCGTCAGGTCAAGGAGCGGGCCGTCCGTCGGTTGATCCTGGGCGGCGTCCGCATCGTCCCGCTCGGTTGCCTTCGTTGCCATGCTCAGCCTATTGTTCTCGTGGCGGCGCCGCAGGCTGAGCCCGCGCTCCGCGAAAGACCCGTCGCAATGTCGTGGAATGGCGCGCTTGTCGAGTGCCCGCGCCGATTCTCGTTGCATCCGCTCTAACTTGCCGTGCGTTGACCGACCGTTATCCAAGTCGGCCCCCCGCCGCCGTCACCCTACGGTCACGCCGGCGCGAATTCATTCCTCATGAGAGACCTCCGCTTCCGCTTCGGCCGCAGCGATCACGGCCAATTGCTGCTGCACGTCGCAGAGCCACGCGAAATTGGCCTCGGATCCGTCCTCGGCAAGAGCTCTCTCAGCTTGGTGAAGTTCGCTATGTAGCGCTCCCGTCTGCCGGTGCAAGATCACGGCCTGATGCAGAGTCTGTTCGAGACGCTGCGGATCGGCGTTCGGATCGAGCATCCAGCGGTCGCCGGAACTGACCAGGGCGAGCAGCCGGGCATGTGCCTCTTCGAGCCCCGCGCGACGCAGCCGCGCCTCCATCAACTCGGCCTCCGGGGTGCCGGCCTCCGCCGCCCGGTCGAGCAGGAGGGTGCGAAGCGCGCGGGCATCCGGGTTGACCAATTCGAGGGCCGCGAGCGCTTCCTCCTCGATTCCGAGCAGTTCCGGATGCGCGAGCAGGCTCATGACGATCATCGCCTCGCGCTTGGCCGCCCGCCCGCCCGCCGCCGGCATGGGAGCCGCCGTCTTCAGCAACGGGTTGAAGCCGGTGGTGATGCGGGGCGACGGCGGCGGATCGCCGGGGCGCGGCCGGCGCTGGAACGGGGCGCCGCGCGGGCTCGCCGGACGTCCGCCGGCCGGGCGCTCGGAGCGTCCGCCGGAGAACCCGCCGGACAAGCCCCGCAGCCGCCCCTCGATGTCGTCGCGATAGAAGCGGCGCACGGTCTCGTCGCGAATGCCGGCCACCGCCTCCCGCAGGGTCCGCGCGAGCCCGGCGCGACGCTCCGGCGTCTCGAGGGTCGCCGCCTCGGCCTCGCGCGCCCACAGCATCTCGACGAGGGGACGCGCCGCCGAGAGCACCGCTTCGATCGCCAGGGGACCGCCGGAGCGCATCAGGTCGTCCGGATCCTGCCCCTGCGGCAGCATCGCGATGCGCAGGGATCTGCCGGGTTCCAGCATCGGCAGGGCCACGTCGAGGGCGCGGAAGGCGGCGCGCTGGCCCGCCCCGTCGCCGTCGAAGCAGAGGATCGGCTCGTCGGCGTGCCGCCAGAGCAGGGCGAGCTGATCCTCGGTGAGCGCGGTGCCGAGCGGCGCCACCGTCTCGGGGTAGCCGGCCAGGGTCATGGCGATGACGTCGACGTAGCCCTCGACCGCGACGATGCGGCTGCGGTCGTGCGCGGCCTTGCGGGCGGCGTGGAGGTTGTAGAGCATCCGCCCCTTGTGGAAGAGCGGCGTCTCCGGCGAGTTCATGTACTTCGCCTTGGCCTCGGCCTGCATCGCCCGACCGCCGAAGGCGACGACCCGGCCGCGGATGTCGAGGATCGGAAACATGATCCGGTCGCGGAACTTGTCGTAGGGGACGTTCACCCCCTCGGGCGCCGTGAGCAGCCCGAGTTCCAGCATCAGGTCGCGATCGACGCCCTTGCCCGCGAGGAAATCGCGCAGGGCGTAGCGGCCGGGCAGGGAATAGCCGAGCCGGAACGTCTTCCGCGTTGCCTCGCCCAGGGCCCGGCGGTCGAGATAGGCTCGCGCCTCCCCGCCCGCCGGCCCACGCAACTGCTCCTCGAAATAGGCGGCGGCCAGTTCCATGACTTCGAGCGCGCCCTTGCGCCGCTCCTCGGCCTGCTCGTTCTCCACCGTCATTTTCGGCAGGGTGACGCCGGCCTCGCCGGCCAGCCGCTCGACCGCCTCGGGAAAGCTCAGGCCTTCCGTTTCCATGACGAACTTGAAGATGTCGCCGTGCTTGCCGGAGGAGAAGCAGTGGTAGAACTGCTTCTGGTCGTTCACGTAGAAGGAGGGCGTCTTCTCCGAATTGAACGGCGACAGGCCGCGCCACTCGCGGCCGGCCTTCTTCAGCCGCACGCGCCGGCCGACCACCTCGGAGGTGGGCACGCGGGCGCGGATCTCTTCGAGGATGTGGGGCGGGTAGCGCACGGTGACTCTGCTGGAAGCGGATCGCGTGGACGTCGAGGACCGGCCTTGCGGCGGGCAGTCTAGCGCGGCGGGCCTGACCGACTGTTAATGCCGTTCGGAGATGACGACGAGTCATCGCCGGACATCCCCGCGGCGGCGGGGTGACGGGCGGTTGCCAGGTCCCTCGATATGAGACGTCCCGCGGAGCTTTCGCCGGGGCGATGCGTTGCCGGCCCGATGACGGAATTGCCCTCGCCCCCCCGCCGCGGCATCGCCCGCCGCCCGCTCCTCGGCCTCGCCCTGCTCGGCGCGCTCGCGTCCAGGGCGCGGGCCGCCGACGACCTCTCGGCGGTGCTCGATCCCTCTTCCAAGGCGGAAACGCTGTATGACGAGGGCGCGTGGTGCGAGGGGCCGGTCTGGGTCCCGTCCCTCGGCGGCCTGATCGTCAGCGACGTGCGCCGCAACCGGATGATGCTGATCCGCGAGGGCGGCGGCGCCGAGGTGTTTCGCGAGCCCTCCAACAATTCCAACGGCAACGCCGTCGATGCCGAGGGTCGCCTCGTCACCTGCGAGCACCGCACCTCGCGGGTCGTGCGACGGGAGACCGACGGCAGCATCACCGTGCTGGCCGACCGTTACGATGGCGGGCGCCTCAACTCGCCCAATGACGTCGTCGTGGCCCGCGACGGCGCGATCTGGTTCAGCGATCCCACTTACGGCATCGATCAGCCCGAGGAGGGCAAGCCGCGCCCGTCCGAACAAAAGGGCCGCTTCGTCTTCCGCCTCGCGCCCGACGGGTCGCTCGCCGTCGCCACGGATCGGTTCGTACAGCCCAACGGGCTCGCCTTCTCGCCCGACGAGCGCGTTCTCTACATCTGCGAATCGGGCACCCGAGACGGAGCGGCCGGTGAGATCCGCGCCTTCGACGTCGCGGACGGGCAACTCGCGAACGAGCGCGTCTTCGCCACCGTTTCGAAGGGCGTGCCGGACGGCGTGAAGGTCGATACCGACGGACGGGTCTATGCCGGCACGGGTGACGGCGTGCGGATCTGGTCGGCCGACGGACGCCCGGTCGGGCACATCCCGACCGAGGGCCCGTGCGCCAACATCGCCTTCGGCGGGCCGGACGGACGGCGGCTGCTCCTCTGCGCCGGGAAGCGTGTGCTCGCCATCGAGACCAAGGTGCGCGGTGCCGCAATCGCCTCACAAGGGAGCCGCCCATGACGGTCCGCCTCGCGCGACGCACGCTGCTCGCCGGCACCGCAACGTTGGCCGCCGCGCGCACGATGGCAACGCGGCCGGCCCAGGCTGAAGCGGCCACCGCGCCGGTCGGCGCCCTCGAACGCGTCGTCGCCGCGCAGGCGCCGACGACGCCGACCGGGCTGACGCTGTCCGCAGACGGCCGGATGTTCCTGTTCATGCCCCGCTTCGACGAGACGACGGTGTTCACCGCGGGCGAGGTGTTTCCGGACGGGCGGGTCGTGCCCTATCCGAGCGAGGCGGCGAACCGGCCCGATCCGGCGCGCCCGGCCGAGACGCTGTTCCACGTCCCCAATGGCGTGTTCGATGCAAGGAACCGCCTCTGGCTGCTCGATGCCGGGCTGATGGCCTCGTCGGGGGAGCCGGTGCCGGGGGCGGCCAAGCTCGTCTGCATCGATCCGGCGACCAACGGGATCGTGCGCACGATCCCGCTGCAATCGGTCGTGACGGAGACCTCCTCGCTCAACGATCTGCGGGTCGATGTGAGGCCGGGTCGCGAGGCGGCCTACATCACCGATCAGGGCCAGACCGGCGCGGGCGCGCTGATCGCCGTCGATCTCGCGAGCGGCCGTGCTGTGCGGCGGCTCGCCGACCACGCCAGCACGCAATCGGTGCCCGGCATCCTCAAGATCGTCGAGGGCCGCGTGCTGCTGAAACGCGAGGCCGACGGCACGACGAGCCCGATCAAGGGCGGCGCCAACGGCATCGCGCTGAGCCCGGATGGCGCACGGCTGTACTACACGCCCCTGATGAGCCGGCGCCTCTACGCGGTCGAGACCGCCGCCCTGCTCGATGCGGGAAAGAACGACGCGGCGGTCGCGGAAACGGTGACGGATCTCGGCGAAAAGGGCCTGACCGGCGGGCTCGCCACCGATTCGCGCGACCGGATTTATCTCAGCCTGCAGGAGTTCAACGGCATCGGCCGGCGCGATCGGGACGGGCGGGTCGAGGTCATCGCCACCGATCCGCGCCTGATCTGGCCGGACACGTTCTGGATCACGGCGGACGGCTGGCTCTACCTGTCGTCCGCCCAGGCCAACCGCCGCCCGGAGCATAATGGCGGCATCGACCGGCAGGAGCCGCCCTACGCGATCTTCCGCATGCGGATCGATGCCGGGCCGGCGTGACGGGAGAGACAGGTCTCCCCTCCACGACCTCATCCTGAGGTGCTGCAAAGCAGCCTCGAGGAATCCTCCAGGATCCCGCGCGCCCTCCGGAAGACCCTTCTGGAAGACTCTTCAAAGCCCGCTGATGCGGGCGCCTCAGGGTGAGAAGGCGCGTTGGGTCGCGCCGCCTTGAAGAGCCACGCTCTTCAAGGCGAAACATCACTTGCCCGCCAGCGCGTCCTTCACCAGCGCGCTCGCGCGGCCGAAATCCATGCGGCCGGTATACTTGCCCTTCAGCGCGGCGATCACCTTGCCCATGTCCTTCGGGCTCTCGGCACCGGTCTCGGCGATGGCGTCGGCGATGGCCGCGCGCGTCTCGGCCTCGTCCAGTTGCTGGGGCAGGAAGGTCTGGATGATCTCGGCCTCGGCGCGCTCGCTCTCGGCGAGTTCGGGCCGGCCGCCCTGCTCGTAGACGCCCGCCGCCTCCTGGCGCTGCTTGATCATCTTCTGGAGGAGCGCGAGGATTTCGTCCTCGCCCGTCTCACCCTTGCCCTCGCCGCGCGCGGCGATGTCGCGGTCCTTGAGCGCCGCCTGAATCATGCGCACGGTCGAGAGCTTCTGCTTCTCGCCGGCCTTCATGGCCGCTTTCATTTCGGCGGTGATGCGCTCGCGCAGCATGATGCTATGACTCCCGTCGGCTGTTTCGATGCGGACGTCCGATTACGTCCAGGGCATTGCGCACGACTGATTCCGCGCCCAGATTGACCCAGGCGCGGCCGGCTCGCTATGAGCCCCGCGAGATATCGCCTTGCCCCGCGGCCCGAATGAGCGGCCGCGCGAGGCGGCGGACATAAGCCGGATCGGACCCATGCTGCAAGACGAACCCGCGACCCTGCGCGCCGATCCCGCGCGCACGAACCCGGAACCCAAGGCGCCCGAGCCCTGGAGCGAGCCGCTGGTGACGGCCCTGCTCGTTCTGGCCGACGGCACCGTGCTCGAAGGCTTCGGCATCGGCCAGACCGGCGCCGCCGACGGCGAGGTCTGCTTCAACACGGCGATGACGGGCTATCAGGAGATCCTGACCGACCCGTCCTATGCCGGGCAGATCGTCACCTTCACCTTCCCGCATATCGGCAATGTCGGCACCAACGACGAGGATCTGGAAAGCCTCGAGGCGGCCCCGGCCTCCGGCGTGCGCGGCGCGGTGATCGCCTCGGCCGTCACCAAGCCCTCGAACTGGCGCTCGTCCTCGCATCTCGACGGCTGGCTCAAGGCCCGCGGCATCGTCGGCATCACCGGGATCGACACGCGGGCGCTGACCGCGCTGATCCGCGACCGCGGCATGCCCAACGCCGTCATCGCCAACGACCCGGACGGAAGATTCGACCGCGAGGCGCTGAAGGCCCGCGCGGCGGCGCTCGCGCCGATGGAAGGTCTCGACCTCGTGCCGCCGGTGACCTCCCGCGAGACCACGGCCTGGACCGAGACCGTCTGGGCGGTGAAGGGCGGCTACGGCTCGCGGGCGCAGGGCCAGGGCCTCAAGGTCGTGGCCATCGATTACGGCGTGAAGCGCAACATCCTGCGTCTGCTGGCCGAGGCTGGCTGCGACGTGACCGTGGTGCCGGCCACGACCACGGCCGAGGACATCATGGCGCTGAAGCCGGACGGCGTGTTCCTCTCCAACGGCCCCGGCGACCCGGCCGCGACCGGCGAATACGCCGTGCCGGTCATTCGCAAGCTGCTCGACGAGCGGGTGCCGACCTTCGGCATCTGCCTCGGCCACCAACTCATGGGCCTCGCGCTGGGCGGGCGCACGGTGAAGATGGGCCAGGGCCATCACGGCGCGAACCACCCGGTGAAGGACCACACCACCGGCAAGGTCGAGATCGTCTCGATGAACCACGGCTTCGCGGTCGATCCCACGAGCCTGCCCGAGACCGCGGTCGAGACGCACGTCTCGCTGTTCGACGGCTCGAATTGCGGTCTCTCGCTCACCGACCGCCCCGCCTTCTCGGTACAGCACCACCCGGAGGCCTCTCCGGGCCCGCGTGACAGCCACTATCTGTTCGAACGCTTCGTGAAGCTGATGCGCGAGAACCGGCCCGAGACGGCCGCCTGAGGCGGAAGAACGGCCCATGGGACGGCGGCCCTAAGGCCGCCGTCCCCGTGTCACAAAAAACTCCACCTTGCCCCCCATCTCCTGGCCCATGGCCGGATCGCACAAGAATCAGCGGCCGGAACGTTTGGGGGCTTGCCGCATGACGCTCGACGACGCGCGCGACGACTTCTCGCGCCTGCATCGCCTGTTCACCTTCCACCTCGGCGTGGCGGTCGGGCTGGCCTGGCTGACGACGCTCTACGCGGCGGCTTCCGCGCCGTGGGTGCGCAACATCCGCGCACTGATCGACCCGTCCGATCCGATGCGGATCGAGAGCACGCTGTCCTACCTGTTCGTGATGCCGGCCGTCCTGACCCTGGCCTGGGCCTCCGCCTATTTCGGCCGCGAGACCATGCGCCGGTTCCAGACCCTGCCGAACCAGACCCTCGAATTCGCCGCCGCGGCGATGGTGGCCTTCGGCGTGTTCTACCTGTCGATCGACCGCGCCGTCGCCGTCATCGGCGCCGGGCTCTGAACCCTGGAGCGCTTTCCGAAGAAGCGGATGCCGGTTCGGCGCAAGAATGCGCGTCTAAACAAAGACTTGGAGCATCGTCCGAAAGGTGGCTGCCGGCTTTCGGAAAAAAGATGATGCGGAAACAAGAGCCTCAAGCATCGTCCTGGATCAGGTATCCAGGACGATGCTTGAGAGACGTCGGACCGATGCGATCAGGTCGAATACGGCTTTAGCGTATCCGGAGTGCCGATGCATTCAGCCGGCACTCATCCCTCCACCCAAAGCCGCACCGCGTTATCGGCGAGCAGCCGCACCAGCCGCTGCTCCGCCCCTGCATCCGCGGCGATGACGATACCGCCGCAGACCGTGTCGCGGCCTGTGAACGCGTAGCGCAGAACCGGCGCCGGCCTCAGCCCGCCCGATCCCGTCGCGCAAAACCCCTGCATCGCGTGCGGCCGGTCGCTGCGGCCGATGGCGACCTCCAACCCGGCCGCCTGCCCCTTCAGCGGAATCGCGAAGAATTCGAGCCGCCGCCCCTCCTGCTGGGCGAGCGCCCGGCGGGGACTGGAGAGCGCGACGAGGGTATCGGGCGGCAGATGCAGCAGCCCCTCGAACGACAGCGAAGGCCCCACCCGCACGAATCGGTCGATTACGGCCATCCCGCTCAGATCGTCGAGCACGAGGAAGAGGCGCGCATGGGCGTAGTCGGGCCCATGCACGGTGGTGGAGAGCATCAGGGCCTCGGCACCGTCGAGCGTGAGGCGTCTGCTCAGCGTGCCCGAACCGGCGACCGGCTCGCAGCCATCGGGGATGGCGACGTTGTGGGCGCGGGGCGAGAGCAGGTAGTGGCGCGCCGGGCCGACCTCGACGCCCTCGGCGCCGCCCCCTTCCACGATCCAGCGCCGCGAGCCGGTGGCGAAGGTAAAGGAGGTGCAGTCGCGATGCCCGTGCGGTGATTGCGCGGCATGGGTGAGGGCGAAATGTCCCCAGCCCTGCTCCATCCCATCGTGGCGGAGCGCAAGCATGCCGGCGGTGCGGCCCTCGGGAACGGGCGCCGCGTCGCGCACTGCGACGAGGTCCTGCCCCTGAGAATGGCCCCGCGAGGAGAGCCGGGCGATCCAGGCGGCATGGTCAAGGCCGGCAGGGGCATCGCCGAAGGGCGGCAGCCGTCCGCCGCGATCGATCAGCCCGGCAAGACCGGGCAAAGCCGCGTCGACGCGGCAGCGGATCGTCGGGCCGGGTTCGGTCTCACCGAGCGCGTCGGCGATCGCCTGCCCATGGCTCAGGAGATCGAGGCGCCGCACCGGGGCGGCATCGGTGAATGCGCCCGCCTCCGACAGCAGCGAATCGAAGCCGTGGGTGAGGCTGTCGCGCGCCAGAGAGTCCCAGTGCGGGGCGAATGCGAAGCCGGGCAGCGCCCGCGCGACGGCGAGGAGCGCCGCCGCCGCCTGGATACCGTGCAGGGCCCGCGCCAAGGTGTTCTGCCCGACGATCTCGGCGAGCGCGAAGCCCTGCCGTGCAGCCTCCGCGGCGATCTCGGCGCGGACGGGCTCGTCTCGGGCGGACTCATCGCCGCCCGAGAGCAGGCTCGCCAGCACGTCGCCGCGGGGGGCCAGAGCCGCCGGATGCAGACTAAGGCCGTCCGCCGGCTGGCCCCACGGATTGGCCCGCGACCACGCGGCGGCGATGGTCCGGGCGCGGGCCGCGCCGTCCGGAAGCGCGGCGAGCGGCAGCAGCCACGTCAGCGACTGATAGGCGAGACGCCACGCCACCGAACGGAACGGATCCTCGCGCCAGTCCGGCGCCTCCGGCAACGTCCAATCGGGCAGGCCGGCCAGAGCCAGGACGACGCTTTCCCCCTCGATCCGCGCACTCCGGTCCGGCCCGGTGCGCAAGTCGCGGGCCCGCGCGAGGATCGGCGCGGCGCCCGTATCGGAACCCGCCCGCCACGACGCGGGCACGCCTTCGGACAGGCCGAGCCGGTCGGCGAGGCGGGCGAGGAAGGCCGGCGCATCGAGGACGTCGTCGTCGCAGAGGCTTTCGAGGCGGAAATCGTCTTCGAGCGCGAGTTCGGGCTGACCGATCAGCTCGCTCTCCGAGGCGGTCTGGGCATCCTCCCACACACCGAAATCGAGTGCGACGGCCGTTGCACCGAGCGGCGGTCGCAGGGTCAGGGTGAAGCGGCGGGCTTGCGGCTGGGCCGAGAGATTGATGACCGCACCGAGGCCGGGCACGGAGACCGCGTTGGCGTAGGGCGGCGCGATCTCCGCTCCCGCCGCATCACGGTAGACGAGCCGCACCCGCGCGGCATGTTCGTCGGCCCGCGCGGCGTAGATCTGGCCACGCAGCACCAGGGCGACGTCCTCGGCAAGCGCGTAGTCGAAATGCAGCCCCTCGCCGGAGAGCGGGCGCCGACGCGGCGCCGGCGCCGGATCGGGTTCGCCGAGGCGCAGCACAGGGTCGGCCACGGTGACGTCGCCGGTGTTGCGCCAGGAGCGCAGGGTGACGCTGACGCCGCTCGCCTGATCGGGCACGCGGAACGCGATGCGGAACGGCTCCGCACCGAGGAGCGCCGGCCCCGGAATCCAGGCGAGGTGCGGATCGAGCAGGCTGCGGGCCAACCCGGGCACGTGGTCGAGATCGAGGCTGGAACCGTCCGCCGCCAGGAAGTCGAATCCGGCCGCGGCGGCGTCGACGGCCAGAGCCGCCGCCTCGTCCGCGTCGAAGGCGAGACCGAATCGCAGGCAGGCCCAGGTGCCGGGCGTCAGACCGGCAAAGCTCAAGCCCACCCGCGCGAAGCGGTTGTTGGGTGCGATGCGGTGCAGCCCCTCGCGTCCGCCCGGCCCGGCGCCCCCGGCATAGCGTGAAGCGGCCGGCAGCAGGGACGCTGCGCCCTCGCCGTCGGAGACGGCCGCAGCGGCCTGCTCATCGATCTGGTCCATCACCCGCAGGCGCTACCTCCGGGATCGGCCGTGTCAAGGCACGAGCCAGCCTCGTGCAAGATTGCCTACCTAAACCTCCCATCTGACGCGGGCTTCACCGTCCGGGTGCGCCCGCGTCCCGCGCTTCTTGAGGAGCCCTTGGGATGGGGGCGTTGCCATGACGACGGGCGTCTACCTGTTCGACCTCGCCTCGCAGCACGCGCGTTTCCTCGCGACGCGCCAGGCCACCATCGCCGGAAACGTCGCGAACGCGAACACCCCCGGCTACAAGGCGCGGGACGTGATGCCGTTCGCCCAGGTTCTGGCGCGTACCGGGCTCGACATGGCCTCGACCGCCACGAGCCATCTGGGAACGCAAGGCACCGGCATCCCCGTGCGCGAGGCTAAAGCCTCCGAGACCTGGGAAGTGCTCCAATCGTCGAGCGCGGTCAGCCTGGAGCAGGAGATGCTCAAGGCCGGCGACGTCTCCCGCCAGCACAACCTCGATACGGCGGTGGTGAAGTCGTTCCATCGCATGCTGATGGCCGCAGTGAAGGGCGGCGCATGATCGATCCCCTGCTCTCCGCCTCGCGGCTCGCGAGCGCCGGCCTCGAAGCGCAATCGCTGCGCATGCGGGTCGTCTCCGAGAACCTCGCCAACGCGCAATCGACGGGCGCGACCCCGGGCGCAGACCCCTATGCCCGCAAGACCGTGACGTTCCGGGCCGAACTCGACCGGGCGGCGGGCATCGCCTCGGTGCGCCTGCGCGAGATCGGCACCGACGATGCCCCGTTCCGCACCGAGCACGACCCCGCCAACGCGGCGGCCGATGCGAACGGCAACGTCAAGCTGCCCAACGTGAACATGCTCGTCGAGATGGCCGACATGCGCGAGGCCAACCGCTCCTACGAGGCGAACCTCCAGGTCATCAAACAGGCCCGGGCCATGGTCGCCAGCGTCATCGATCTCCTGAAGTCCTGAAGAGCCGCCCGCGATGATCGAAGCCCTCAACTCGCTCGCCGCCTTCGACAAGGTCGCCGGCACCTCCTTCGCCGGGGCCGCGCCGACCCAGAAGGCCATGTTCAGCCCGGCCGCCCTCTCGGGCATCGCCGGGACCGCCCCGCCCGCGCCCACCGATTTCGGTGACGTGATGGCCCAGGTCGCGTCCAGCGCCCGCGATGCGCTGCGCACCGGCGAGGCGACGGCGATCTCCGGCATCCAGGGCAAAGCCACCGCCCAGCAGGTGGTCGAGGCGGTGATGTCCGCCGAGCAGAGCCTCCAGACCGTGGTGGCGATCCGCGACAAGGTGGTCGCCGCCTACCTCGAACTCAGCCGCATGCCGATGTGATCGGCCGAGCCGCTTCCGTTTCAACGCGCTCTCTCACGCCGAACAGGCCTCCACTCCGGCGGAGAGCGCTAGCCCGAAGGATCCCTCGCCATGCGCGCGCTCGCCATCGCCGCCACGGGCATGTCCGCCCAGCAGCTCAACCTCGAAGTCATCGCCAACAACATCGCCAACCTGAACACCACCGGGTTCAAGGGCGCGCGGGCCGAGTTCACCGATCTGCTCTATCAGGCCGAGCGGCAGCAGGGCGTGCCGAACCAAGCGGGCCAGGAGGCGGTGCCGGAGGGCGCGATGCTCGGCCTCGGGGTCCGCGCCGCCGCGATCCGCAACCTCCACCGGCAGGGCTCGCTGGCCAACACCGGCAACCAGCTCGATCTGGCGGTGAACGGGCGCGGCTACTTCCAGATCACCAGCCCGGCGGGCGAGATCCATTACACCCGCGCAGGCTCGTTCAACAAGAACAACGCCGGCCAGCTCGTGACCATGGAAGGTTACGCGGTCGATCCCGCGATCCTGATCCCTCAGAACACCACGCAGGTGACGATCAACGAGTCCGGTCAGGTCTTCGCCAAGATCGACGGGCAGGTCGCGTTGCAGAATGTCGGCCAGTTGACGCTGGCCAACTTCGCCAACGATTCGGGCCTCGAACCGCTCGGCAACGGTCTCTACCGCGAGACCCCGGCCTCCGGCGCGCCCGTGGTCGGCAATCCCGGCGACGTGAGCTACGGCAAACTGCAGCAGGGCTATCTCGAAGGATCGAACGTCGATCCGGTGAAAGAGATCACCAGCCTCATCACGGCCCAGCGCGCCTTCGAGATGAACTCGAAGGTGATCCAGGCCGCCGACGAGATGGCCGGAACGGTCTCCAAGGGCATCCGCTGACACGCGCGGCGTCCAAGTCGGCGTCCCTTTGCGCATCCTCTTGCGCGTCTTCCCCTCCTCCTTCGGCGCGAGCCCCCCATGCCCCGCAAGACCTTCGTCCGCGGCCTCGTGCTCGTCGCCCTCGCGGCCGGCTCGGCGCAACCCATCGCTCCGGCACAGGCCGTCGAGGGCATGGCGGTCGAGGGCATGGCGAATGCCGAACTCATGCTGCCGGTGCCGACCGTCACGATCTATCCCGGCGACACGATCAAGGACTCGATGCTGCGGATGCAGGCTTATCCCGCGACCTACCGGGCGCGCACGGCGGTCATCGATGCCTCCGCCGCGATCGCCGGCCGGGTCGCCCGGCGGATGCTGCTGCCGGGTGAGCCGGTGCCGGTCAACGCCGTGGACGATCCCCGCCTCGTGAGCCGGGGCGCGCCGACGCAGATGATCTTCGAGGAGAACGGCCTCGTCATCACCGCGGTCGGAGCGCCGCTTCAGAACGGCGGCCTCGGCGAGACGATCCGCGTGCGCAACACCGACACCAACCGCATCATCCTCGGCACGGTGATGGCCGACGGCCGCATCCGGATCGGCGCGCAATGACCCGCCGCCTGCTCCTCGCTGTGCTGCTCGGACTGCTCACCGGCCTTGGCTTTGCCGTCATGACCGGCCCGGTTTTCGCCGCCGGCACCCGCATCAAGGACATCGCGACGCTCAAGGGCGTGCGCGACAACCAGCTCTTCGGCTACGGCCTCGTCACCGGCCTCCAGGGCACCGGCGACACCCTGCGCAACGCGCAGTTCACCGAGCAATCGCTGCAATCGCTGCTCGACCGGCTCGGCATCAACGTGCGCGACGCCCGCCTGCGCACCCGCAACATCGCGGCCGTGATGGTCACCGCCGACCTGCCGCCCTATACCGGCACCGGCTCGCGCATCGACGTGACCGTGACCTCCATGGGCGACGCCACCTCGCTGCGCGGCGGCACCCTGCTGATGACTTCGCTCACCGGCGGCGACGGCCTCGTCTACGCGGCGGCGCAGGGGCCGCTCGCGGTCTCCGGCTTCTCGGTGCAGGGCCAGGCCGAGCAGCTGACGCAAGGCGTGCCGACCGCGGGCCGCATCCCGAACGGCGCGATGATCGAGCGCGAGGTGCCCGGCACCTTCCGCGATCTGCCCGAACTCGTGTTCGAGCTGAAGAACCCCGACTTCAAGACCGCGACACAGATCTCCGACGCGATCAACGCCTGGTCGCTCGGCGCCTTCGGCCGTCGCATCGCCAGCGCGCGGGACCAGCGCGCTGTGGTGGTGATGCGCGGGCGCCAGATGGCCCAAACCCGGCTCGTGGCGCAGATCGGCGATCTGACGATCCAGCCCGACACGCCGGCCCGCGTCGTCGTGGACCAGCGCACCGGCACCGTCGTGATCGGGCGCAACGTGACGATCTCCACGGTCGCGGTCACCCACGGCAACCTCACGGTGCGGGTCACCGAGGCGCCGGAGGTGTCGCAGCCCGAGCCCTTCTCCAACGGCCAGACCACGGTGGTGCCGCGCACGGAGGTCTCGGCGCGCGAGGAGCGCGGCAAGCTCGCCATCCTCGGCGGCTCCGATCTCCAGACGCTGGTGCGCGGGCTCAATCAGGTCGGGCTGAAGCCGACCGACATCATCGCGATCCTGCAGGCGGTGAAGACCGCCGGCGCCCTCCAGGCGGAGCTTGTGGTGCAGTGATGAACGGGACGCTGCGCATCGCCCTGTGCTGGCTCGCGCTCGGTGGAACCGCACTCGCGGCCGGCGGCGAGCATGCCGACCCGGCCAAGGACGCCGCGATGCGGGCGCTCGCCACCCGCGACGCACCGAGGGAGGTCACGGCCCAGGACTTCGTCGCCAAGGAGCCGGCCAAGTCCGGCTACTGCGCCAACATCGCGGACGCTGCCGCCGATGCCCGCTTCGCGTGGCAGAAGGAACAGCTCGCGACCATGGAGCGGCAGGTCGAGGAGCGCATCAAGCTCCTCGAAGAGAAGCGGGCCGAGTACGAGGCGTGGCTCAAGCGCCGCAACGAGTTCCTGGCCAAGGCCGACGAGAGCGTGGTCGCGGTCTACGCCAAGATGCGGCCTGACGCGGCGGCGCTCCAGCTCGCCAACATGCCCGACGAGGCGGCTGCCGCCCTTCTGACCAAGCTCAACGCCCGCACCGCGAGCGCCATCCTCTCCGAGATGGAGGCGGCCCGTGCCGCCGGTCTCGCCCGTGCGATGTCGGAATCGGGCCGCAAGGACGCGACCGCTCCGGCCGTCAAGAAGAACCAGAGGTCGTGATGCGCCCCTCCTCCGCCGCCGTGGCCGTGCTGGCCCTCTCGCTCGGCGCCTGCCAGAGCGATCTCGACCGCCTCGGCCGCCCGCCGCTGCTGACGCCGATCGGCACCGGGCTGAACGCGCCGCGCGAGCCGCTGCCGACCTCCTTCGGCGCGCTCGGCCCGCGCCACAGCTACCACTCGACCTGGAGCCCGGCGAGCGCCGCGCTCTACCAGGATCCGCGCGCCCGCGACGTCGGCGACGTCATCACGGTCAGCATCGCCATCAACGACAAGGCGCAGTTCGACAACGCGAGCGAACGCGGCCGCAGCCAGAAGAGCAGCCTCGGCTTCGATTTCGGCTACGGCATCTCGGGCCTCAAGGACACGGCGACCGCCGATACCGGCATCCGCTCCGGCACCGAGACCAAGGGTCAGGGCTCGATCGACCGCAAGGAATCACTCAGCCTCTCGGTTGCGGCGGTGGTCACCGAGGTGCTGCCCAACGGCAACGTGTTGATCTCGGGCTCGCAGGAAGTGCGGGTCAACAACGAGGTCCGTGTGCTCGAAGTCGCCGGCATCGTCCGCCCGCGGGACATCTCGCGCAAGAACACCATCGATTACGACAAGATCGCCGAGGCGCGCATCTCCTACGGCGGGCGCGGGCGCATCACCGACGTGCAGGGCCCGAGCCTGGGCCAGCGGGTCTTCGAGACCGTCGCGCCGTTCTGACGGCACGCCCCGAGCGCGCCTGCGCGAACGCCCCCGTTCGCGACGAGCGCGACCGCGCGCCGCCACCGATGCGGCGAACCGCTCTCACCGCGAAGCGATGAGAGCGAACCCAGGAGAATCGAGATGGCAGACGCCAAGGACTCCAAGAAGGGCGGCAAGGGCTGGATCGGGGCGCTCGCCCTCGTCACGCTGGTCGCCGTCGGCACCGGGGGCGGGCTCGGCGTCTACCTGCTCGGCAGCGTCGAGAAGTCGGTCGACCTCAAGCAACGCGAGGAGGCCGGCAAGGCGGTGAAGGTGCTCAACTACACCGGCGACCTGTCCTTGCGCAGCGTCGGCTCGGTGGTGGCCAACCTCGCCGAGCCGGCTGATTCCTGGGTGCGCATCGAATCCTCGGTCGTGTTTCAGGCCGGGGCGCTGCCGAACCCGGATGTGACGCTCGCCGAGATCCGAGCCGACGCGCTGGCCTATCTGCGCACCCTGTCGATGGCGCAGATCGAGGGCGCAAGCGGCCTCCAGCACCTGCGCGAGGATCTGAACGAGCGCGTTGCGATCCGCACCAAGGGGGCGGTGCGCGAGTTCATCGTCGAATCGCTGGTGGTGCAATGAGCGGTCGGATGGTTCGGCGCCTCGGGCTGACCGGGGTCGTCCTGGCTCTCACCGCCACCGCGGCCCTGGCGCAGGGTGCCTCGCCCGGCGGCGTCACCGGCGTGCCCGGCCTCGACGCGCTGCTGCCGCCCGGCAACGGGGCGGCGTCCGGGCGCATCATCCAGCTCGTCGCGCTGCTCACCGTCCTGTCGCTGGCGCCGGGCCTGCTCGTGATGGTGACGAGCTTCACGCGTTTCGCCGTCGCGTTCTCGTTCCTGCGCTCGGGGCTGGGCCTGCAGAGCACGCCGGCCAACCTGTTCCTCGTCTCGCTCGCCCTGTTCATGACCTTCTACGTCATGGCGCCGACCTTCGACCGCGCCTGGAACGAGGGCGTGAAGCCGCTCCAGGAGAACCGCATCGGCGAGGAGGAGGCGTTCGGCAAGATCGTCGAGCCGTTCCGCGAGTTCATGACCCAGCATGTGCGCCCGAAGGACCTTCAGACCTTCACGGATCTGGCGAGCCGCAATTTCCCCAAGGCCGAGGCCGGCGAGAAGATCGACCTGCGCATCCTGATCCCCGCCTTCATGATCTCCGAGCTGCGCCGGGGCTTCGAGATCGGCTTCCTGATCGTGCTGCCCTTCCTCGTGATCGACATCATCGTCTCCACCATCGTGATGTCGATGGGCATGATGATGCTGCCGCCGACGGTGATCTCGCTGCCGTTCAAGGTGCTGTTCTTCATCCTGATCGACGGCTGGAACCTCTTGGTGAGTGGGCTGGTCCGATCGTTCTTCTGAAGCGGAGCAAGGCGCGGTAGGCCCGCCGTTCGGTCTCGGCCCGGACCGTCGTGGCGCGCACCTGCAGCAGGTCGCGGCGCGTCAGCAGCCCGACCAGGGCGCCGCTCTCCGGATCGGTGACGACGAGACGGCCCTGGCCCTTCTCGGTCATGACGTCGAGGGCGTGGGCCACCACGTCGCCGGGATGGACGGCCGCGAGCGGCGCGCCCTCCCGACGCCCGAGCCTTTCCTCGCCGCGGCCCCCTTCCAGAGCCCAGTGCGGGCCCTGCCCGCGCGTGGCGAGGCGGACGGGGCGGTGCGCGGCGTCGAGCACCGGATAGGCCTGATGCCGCCCGGCCTCCATCGCAGCGATGGCGTCGGCGAGGCGTAGCCTCGCATCGAGCACGTCCACCTCACGGGATCCCGGCACCGCACGCGGACGTGTCGCGTCGCAATCCCCGCGCAAGGCTGAGCCCTCATTCAGGCTGGCGACGCGTGTCAGGTCGCGGGCGGGATTGGTCCAGGGATGTTCGGTCGCGAGCAAGCCGAAAGATTGTGGAACAACATCGTCGATCTCGGCGCGAGGCGGCTGATCGCCCTCGGGCTGGTCGGCCTTCTGGTGTTTCTCGGCGTCGGTGTCGGCGCCTACTATCTCAGCCGTCCGGCGCAGGAGACGCTCTATACGGGGCTGTCGCGCGAGGACGTCGGGCGCATCGGCGGCGTGCTCAAGGACAACGGCATCCCCTTCGACGTGTCCTCCGACGGCACGGCGGTGCTGGTCTCCTTCGGTCACACCGCGCAGGCGCGGATGCTGCTCGCCGAGAAGGGCCTGCCGCAGAGCTCCAAGTCCGGCTACGAGCTGTTCAACGATCTCGGCTCGCTCGGCATGACCTCCTTCATGCAGGAGGTGACCCGCGTGCGGGCGCTCGAAGGCGAGATCGCTCGCACCATCCAGGGCATGAAGGGCGTGCGCGCCGCCCGCGTCCACTTGGTGCTTCCCGACCGCGGCTCGTTCCGCCGCGATCAGCAGCCGGCCTCCGCCTCCGTGGTGGTGCGCACCGAGCCCGCCGACGACGTCTCCGGCGCGCAGGCGATCCGCCAGCTCGTCGCCTCGGCGATCCCCGGCATGAAGCCCGACCGCGTCACCGTGATCGGCTCGGAGGGCACGGTGCTGCTGGCGGGCGACGACGCCGGCACGGCGCCCACCGGCAAGATGGCGACGCTGGAGAAGTCGGTGAGCCGCGAGATGCAGGACAACATCCGGCGCACGCTCGCGCCCTATCTCGGCGTCGGCAATTTCGAGATCAGCGTCGCGACCCAGCTCAACACCGACAAGACGAGCACCAACGAGACGATCTTCAACCCCGACCAGCGGGTGGAGCGCTCGGTGCGCTCGGTGCGCGAGAGCGAGAACGCGCAGAACCGCAACAGCCAGCGCCCGACCAGCGCGCAGGAGAACCTGCCCGACCAGCGCACCCGCTCGGACGGCAACGACCAGTCGAGCAACGAAACCTCGAAGAAGGAGGATCTCACCAATTACGAGATCTCCCAGAAGACGGTCCAGACGGTGAGCGACGGCTACGCCATCCGCCGCCTCTCGGTCGCGGTGCTGGTCAACCGCTCGCGGCTGACCGCGCTTGCCGGGCCCGACGACAAGGCCAGCCTCGACAAGCAGATCGCCGAGATCGAGGAACTGGTGGGCTCGGCCGCGGGCTTCAGCAAGGAGCGCGGCGACACGATCAAGGTCGCGGCGGTCGGCTTCGTCAACGACGGTCAGGCGATGGAGCCGGTGCCGCCGCTCTCGCTCAGCGACGTGATGATGAAGCAGTCGGGCACGCTCATCAACGCGGCGACGATCCTCGTCGTGGCGGGCCTGCTGATCTGGTTCGGCCTTCGCCCGGCCCTGCGCGCGATCCTGGCGACGCCCGAGACCGCTCAGAGCGAAGTCGCGGCGCTCGCCGGCCCCGAGGGCGTGCCCGCGCTCGCGGCCGGCATGGCGGCCGACGGCACGATGGCCCTGGCCGCACCGGGTGCAGCGCTTCCCGGCTCCGGCGAGGCGGCCAAGCTCCCCGCGCCGGGCGTCGCCGGCCTGCTGGAGGAACTGGAGGACAAGATGGCCCGCTCGCCGCAGAAGCGGCTGGAGCAGCTCATCGACATCGACGAGGAGCAGGTCGCGGCCGTGCTCAAGCGCTGGCTCATGCGTGAGGAGGCGGCGTGATGGACGCGGTGCTCGCCCGCTACCTGCCGGACTTCTCCGCCCCTCCCCCGCCGCCCGCGGCGCTCTCGGCGCTCTCGGGCGAGCCGGATTTTTCGGGGGCGTGGTTCCGCGCGCCCGCCGCCGCGGAGCCCATCGCACCGGCTCCGGCCGAAATCCAGGCCGCGCTCGAACCCTTCCTGCCCCGCACCGCCGCGGCCACCCTGCGGCCGGCAGAGGATCGCGAGGCGCTGATCGCCGCCGCCGAGGTACGCGGGCGCGAACAGGGCCGGGCCGAGGCGCTGGAAGAGTGGTCGGCGCAAGCTGCGCTCGAGCGCGCGGCGCAGCAGGCCCTCTTCGAGGAGGGATTGGCGCAAGCCCGCCGCGACTGGACCGAGGCGCAGGGCGAGATCCTGGCGCAAGGCTTCGTCGCGGCCATGCAGGCGCTCGACGCCACGCTCTCGGACCGGGTCGCGCGGCTGATCGCGCCGGTCCTGGGCCAGGCGCTGCAGCGGCAGGCGCTGGATGAACTCGGCGCCGCCCTCAAGCGCATCCTGGCCGAGCCGCAGCAGGCCGCGGTGCAGGTGCGCGGGCCGGACGATCTGATCGCGGCGCTCGCCGCACGGTTCGGCGGCTCGACCGGGATCGCTTTTGAGGCGGCCGAGGGGCCGGAGGTGACGGTGCGCGCCGGCGAGACCGTGATCGAGACCGAACTCGCGGCCTGGAGCCGCCTGATCACCGCCGCGATCGCGGAGGCGTAAGATGTCGGACCGCCCCCACGAAATCATCATCATCAAGCGCCACGGCGACCACGAGGACGGCCATCACGGCGGCGCCTGGAAGATCGCGCTCGCCGACTTCATGACGGCGATGATGGCGCTGTTCCTGGTGATGTGGCTGATCAACTCCACCAGCAAGGAGCAGAAGCAGACCATCGCCGAATACTTCAACCCGGTGAAGCTCGCCGAGGTCACCCACGACCGCAAGGGCGTGAACGACCCGCAGGACACGCCCAACGACCCCGCCCCGTCCGGCAAGGGCAAAGGCGACGGCGGCAACGCCGAGGGCAAGGGCGACGCCGCCGGCGCACCGGGCAGCCGCGCCCGCGAATCCGCCCTGTTCCAGGACCCCTACGCGGTGCTCGCCAAACTCGCCGCGGAGGCCGAGGCCGCCGGGCCGGAAGCCGCGAGTGCGGATGCCTCCGCCCTCGAAGCCGGACAGCCGGGCGTGGCCGGCGGCGAGACCGGACGCGACCCGTTCGACCCGCTCTACTGGCAGGTCGCCGCCCTGCCGCGTCGCCGCACCGACAATCCCGGCGCCCTCGACACCGCCGCCGCCGCACCGGCCGAGGCCCGCCTCGACGCGCGTGCCCAGACCGCCGGTTCCAAGCCCAAGGAACCGCAAAAGGAACCGCAGAAGGAGACGGCCAAGGACATCGCCCGCCAGAGCCTGAGCGATGCCATGCGTCAGGCCGGCGTCAAGCTTGCCTCGGCCGAGCCGATGGCGCTGGTGGTTCCGAGCACCGAGCCCCCCAAGCCCTCGGCAGAGACCGCACCGCACCCGTCCCCGGCCGAAGCCAAGCCGGCCCCGCCCGAACCGACGCTTCTGGCGAAAGCCGAAGCACCTCCTGCGAAGGAATCGGCGACGCCTGCCGATCAAGCCGCGAAGGCGGCCGAGACCGCGGCGCTCTCGGCGCTGAAGGCCGAGATCGCGCGGGCCGTGCCGTCGCTGCCCAACGGCGCGCCCGCCCCGCAGGTCGAGGTACGCCGGACCGGCGAGGGCGTGCTCATCAGCATCACCGACGAGATCAATTACAGCATGTTCGGGCTCGGATCGGCCGAGCCGACGCCGAAAGTGGTCAAGGCGCTGGAGCGCATCGCCAAGATCCTCAACGGCCGGCCCGGCCGCGTCGTCGTGCGCGGCCATACCGACGGTCGCCCGTTCCGCTCGGAAACCTACGACAACTGGCGTCTGTCGTCGGCGCGGGCTCAGATGGCCTCCTACATGCTCGTGCGCGGCGGCCTCGACGAGGCCCGCATCGACCGCATCGAGGGCTATGCCGACCGCCAGCCCCGCATCGCCGGCAATCCCAAGGCCGCCGAGAACCGCCGCATCGAAATCCTGCTGCGGGGGCTGCCGGAATGACGCTCCGGATGCTTCCGAGGCGCCCTCTCGCCCGGTTCGGCCGCACCGCCGTCATCGCGAGGCGTCCGGCGAAGCCATCCCGCACCGTGACGGGCATGGGAGGGGCATCCCGGCCTGCCCTCACGGCCGCCGCGCTCGCCCTCTGCCTCGTCATCGCTCCGGCGAAGGCCGCCGAGCACGGCGACACCCACGCGCCCCCCGCGGAAGCCCACGCCGCCGACGATCATGGCGGCCATGGCGCCCCGGCCAAGCCGATCGAACCGCTGCCGGTGAAGGCGCACGGCCTGCCGGTCGAACTGACGCGCACGCTCCAGCTCCTTCAGGACCGCATCGCCCGCGGCTCGACTCAGGCGCATGTCGCGCAGCGTCAGCTCCTCGGCCATATCGAGCAGCGGCTGATCGCCCTCGATCCCGAGGCCTGGACCGAAGCGGAGAACGTGCGCGCCGCCGTGACCTTCGCGCTGGCAGGTGGTGGGCCGGGGGCCCTGCGGGCAATCCTCCGATCCGGCAAGACGCCGGAGGCGGAGCAGCCCCTGGCGCTCGGGGCGCTGGCCTATCTGGAAGGGCGCGAACGCGAGGCGCGGGCCAAGCTCGCCGGCATCGACCCGCGTACGATGCCCGCGGGCCTCGCCGGGCAGCTCGCGCTGACGCAATCGGCGCTGATGGTGCGCGACGCGCCGGTCAAGTCGCTCGAACTCCTCGACCTCGCCCGGCTTCTGGCGCCCGGCACGCTGGTCGAGGAAGGGGCGCTGCGCCGCCAGATCTTCGTCGTGGCGCAGGGCGGCGATGCGCGCCGCTTCGAGGCGCTGGCGATCCAGTATCTGCGCCGGTTCCGCCGCTCGGTCTATGCCGGCAACTTCCGCCAGCGCTTCGCCGGAGCGCTCACCCGCCTCGATTTCGACAGCGACCGCACCCGCATCGCCAGCCTGGAGCGGATGCTCGACGAGATCGAGCCGGAGAGCCGGCGCGACCTCTACCTGCTGGTGGCGCGCGCCGGGCTGGAACAGGGCCGCCGCGAGACCGCCCTGTTCTCCGCCGAGCGGGCCATGGGGCTCGCCGCGCCGGATTCGCAGCCGGCCGCGCAGGCGCGGCTCTACCGCGGCGCGGCGCTGATTGTCGCCGAGGGGCGTTTCGAAGAGGGCTACGAGGCGCTGCGCGGCCTCGACCGCGCCGATTTCGTGCCGACCGACGCCGAACTGCTCGACGCCGCGCTCTCAACCGCCCGGCAGATCCGCACGCCCTCCCCCGTCGCCGAGGCCGCCCCGGCCCCGCCGCCCTCGGCGAGCCGGCCGATTCCGGAATCCGGTTCGCTCCTGCGGGCGCAGGAGGCCCTGGCCCGCGCCGAGCGCGCCATGGATGCCACCACCCGCACCCCCTGAAATCTCCCCGCGCTCCAACCATCGGACGATCGACCCGTGATGCGGTCCCTCGACACCCTCCCCCTTCTGCGGCCGAAGTCCGAGACCGGTCGCGCCCCTTCGGGCGAGGACTCGCGCACGGGCGTGCCCCCCGGCTTCGAGGCGATGCTCGGCGCCTTCGAGAACGGGGCGGCGGAGAGCGGAACGGCGGACATCGGAACGGCACGGACCGGAGAGGCCGCGGTGGAACAGCTGGAGGCCGGGACGGACATGCCGCCCACCCTCCCCGCCGAGGCATTGCCGGTAACGACCATCGGCGGCTCGGCCTTGCAGGCGCTGATGGCGCTCACCGGTCCCGCTACGCCGGCTATCGCGGCTCCTCCGAATTCTAGCCTGGAGGCCATGGTGCAGCGAGCCGCCGCACGCGCCGGATCAGGGCCCGGCCCGGCCCCGGCAGAGCCGGCCTTGCAGATCTCGATGGTCGGCCTGGAAACGCATTTCGCGCCGGTCCGGCCGCAGGCCGCCGCCGCCGCCTCGACGGAAACCGCCATCAAGCAGGGCCTGAACGAGCCATCCGCTCCGCCGACCGTCCCGACATCCGCCAGCAGCGGCGCCGCACCGGTCGCTCCGCTGCCCCCGGGAACGGCCCTCCTTCCCGGTGCCCCGCGAACCGCGACGGCGTCCGATGCGACCGTGCCGTCGGCATTGCCGGCCGGCGGACCGGACGGACAGCGCGCGCCGGAATCGGTCGCGACGCAGTCCCCGCCATCCCGCAATGACGCTCGCGAGCCGGCCGTTCCGTCCGATCGGCCGGCACCGAACGGGCCTGCGAACGAGCTGACGGTACCGGCCGCCACGACACCCGCGCGACCGGCCTCGCCCGTTCCAGGCCCCGACCGCCCCGCCGAATCGACCCCGGCGAGCGCTGCGCCGGCACCGGACGAGCCCGTTCGGCGAGCCGCAGGTGCTCCCCCGACGCAAGCTGCGAGCGCCGAAGCTGCGCGAAGCCTCTCGGCCCGTGGACGCGTGGCGCCCCGGAGCGATCGCGCCGAGCCGTCCGGCACGGCGGACAACGCTGCGCTCCTCGACCAAGCGGAGGGCACAAGCCTCCCCGAGCCGACTGCCGTCACCCAACCCGGCACGCCGGGGCAGACCCGACGTGACTCGGAGTCGAGGCAGGATCGCCCGGCCGCCATCGCACGCCCCGATGCGACACCGGAGCATGAAGCCGTGGCGGTGCCGCGGCCGCAGGCCGAAGGTGGCGCGCGCACCGAGAGCGCCGGAATCGACGCGGTGACGATCGAAGCGCCGCGCCCGGACATGCCGCTGGCGCCATCCGTTCCGCAGGAGACCGCCGCCCTGCCGACGCCCGCGCCGGCCTCGCCGCTGCGCCAGATCGTCGATGCGGTCGCCGCCCAGTTGCCGGCGGCACCCGCGGCGATGGCGACCCAATCGGCCCGTCCCGTTCCGGCTTCGACCGAGGCCGGGCCGCTGAAGATCCTCACGCTCCAGCTCCATCCGGCCGACCTCGGCTCGGTGCTGGTGCGGATGCGCCTGCAGGACGGGCGGCTGGAAATGAGCCTGCGCACCAGCCGCGAGGAGACCGCCGAGCGCCTGCGCAAGGAGGGCGATCTGCTCTCCGGCCTGCTGCGCGAGGCCGGCTACGAGCCCGAGGCCGTGACGATTCAATCGGGCGGCCCCGGCGCGGGCGAATCCGGGCCGCGCGGTCAGGGCTTGGCGTCCTTCGGCGGATCGCAGGGCGGGCAGCACGACAGACAGCCGGGCGCAGCGACGCCCGACCAATCGGGCCGGCGCCCGTCCCCGCGCGCGGACGCGGCCGCCACGCCCACGGAGGAACAGGACCATGAGACGGATTCTCGCGGGCGCGATCGCGGCAGCCTGTATCTCTAGCGCCGTCGTCCCGATTGCGGCGGCCGCGCATTCCACCGCTGCCGAGGGCGCCGCAGAGGCCGCCTCCGCGCCGACGGGCACACGGGGCGGCGACGCGCGAGGCGGCTCCAAACGTCCCTCGATGGCCGGCGCCTCGCGTATCTGCGAGCGCCAGATGGCGCAGGCAGCGGCCAAGCACGGCGTGCCGCTCGGCATGCTCTACGCGGTCGGACTGACGGAGAGCGGCAACCGCGGCTCGCTCCAGCCCTACGCCATGAACATCGGGGGCAAGGCCTATTTCGGCAGCGGCGCCGCCGACGTGATGCAGCGCCTCGCCCAGGCGCAGCAGGAGGGCGTGCGCCTGGTCGATCTCGGCTGCATGCAGATCAACCATCACTATCACCGGGCGAAATTCGCCTCGCTGGAGGCGATGATCGACCCGGCCCAGAACGTCGAATACGCGACGCGCTTCCTGAAGGAGCTGAAGGAGCGCGAGGGAAGCTGGACGCTCGCCGTGGCGCGCTACCATGCCGGGCCGAACAACAACCCGGCGCAGAAGGTCTATGTCTGCCGGGTCATCACCAACATGGTCGCGACCGGCTTCGGCAACTGGACGCCGGGTGCGAAGACGTTCTGCCAGTAGATCTGGCTTAGAGCGCTTTGCGACGAAGTGGACGCCGGTTCGGCGAAAGAAGGCGCGTCGAAACGAGAGGATAGAGACGCCGGCCTGATGCAATCAGGTCGAATACGACTCTCGTGTCTCTCACAACACTCCCGCTGCGCCGTCCTCGCCAACGGGAGAACGGTCAGAGATCGAGAGTTTTGTGAGGCACTCTTACCCGACGTAGGTGTAGCCCATATAGCGCTTGGCCTCGATCGGATCGTAGCCGAGCCGCTCGGCGAGCTTCTTGCGCAGCTTGCTCACGTGGCCCTCGATCACGCTCTCCTCGACGCCGTTGCTGTAGACGCCGTAGACCACGTTGAAGACCTGGGTCTTGGTGAGCCGGCGCCCGCGGTTGCGTACGAGATATTCGAGAATGTGCCGCTCGCGCCGCGGCAGGGACAGCGGCACGCCGTCGATCTCGGGGTCGCGCCCATCGTGGAAGACCTTGAGCCGGTCCGGCCCCCGCGCCTCGCCCTCGGTCTCGCCCTCCGCCTCGCTCCGTTGAACGGCTCCGTTGACCCGGCGCCAGATCGCTTCGGAGCGGGCCAAAATCTCGCGGACATGGACGGGCTTGGGCAGCACGTCGTCGATGCCGGCTTCCAGCAGTTCGACGGTCTGTTCGAGCGAGCGCAGATCGGCCAGGGCGATGATCGGTGCGCGGGACTGCTTGCGGATGACGCCGGCGCATTTCGCCCGCTCCGCGAAATCGCCCAGGAGGAAGCCCTGGATCGCTTCGAGATCGGCGGGAGAGGCCGCGCGGAGCCAACTCAGGAACTCTTCGGGGATGAGCGCGAACGAGGAGATGCCCTCACGCTCGAAGCTGGCCTTGTAACCCGCGTTCACGGTATCGCGCGGATCGACCAGGAAATACATCGACGACCATCCCCTTGATCCCGCCGTATCGGCCTGCCACTGCGCCGCGATCTGGGCAGGTTCTGGGCGTCCCCGGAAGACCCTCTCCGCCGCCCTCCGCAACGCTTCGAGACGCTGCCGCAGCCAAGTCATGGAGCGCAGCTGCGAGGGGGTCAATCTGCTGCAATGTATATTTTCAGACGGTGACGATGTTCGTCGAGGGCGCGTGGCATTCGCGCCGCTTCAGGCGTGCCCGACCCGGGCCTGACGGAGGGCGTGTGCGAAGCCTTCGAGGGAGAGCGCCGCCGTCTCCTCCGCGACGATGCGCTGGATCGCGACGCCCGCGAACACCTCATCGAGCACGAGCTTGAAGAACACCGTCACCGGCTCGGCGGCGAATTCGAGATCGAGGACCACCTGCATGGAGCGGCCCCAATCGAGGCACACATCGGCCGCGTCGGCGTAGGTCAGCACCGATTCCTTGAAAAACAATTCGGCCGAGGAGGAGACGATGTCGGCGATGTTGCCGTGCCGCTCGCCGCGGATCCAGCCGATGAGCACGCCGCCATCGAGCAGGCACAGCTCGGCGATGAAGTCGCGCAGCGCTTCGGCGAAGATCTGTTCGGCCGCCGCATGGCTATGCGGGACGGCCGACGGTCCTGGCGCGAAACGTTGGACCTGAGGGGTCATCGGGCTCTCGCGAAAAGGAAGAAAAGGATCTGCGCCACAGCGCGGTAAAATTCGGCCGGAATCGTCTGATCGACCTGCACAGCATCGTACAGCGACCTTGCGAGAGGCTTGTCCTCGATCACGGCGATGCCTTTTTCCTCGGCGATCGCCCGGATGCGCAGGGCGATGAGATCCTGCCCCTTGGCGAGCACCATCGGCGCCGGGTTCTCGGAGGGCTCGTAGCGGAGCGCCACCGCGAAATGCGTCGGATTGGCGATCACCACGGTCGCCCGGTCGACATTGGCGAGCATCCGGTTGCGGGCGCGGTCCTGGGCGAGCGAGCGCAGCCGCGCCTTGACCGAGGGATCGCCCTCGGTCTGCTTGTGCTCGTCCTTGATGTCCTGGCGCGACATCCGGAGCGAGCGCTGCCAGCGCAGCCGCGCCCAGACGAGATCGCCCGCGACGATCACGATGGTGGCGATGGCCACCGCCGAGACGAGGCGGATCGAGACCGTCAGGATCAGTTCGGGCAGTTGGCTCGGATCGACGAACATGGCGTTCACGGCTCTTGTCCGCTCCGAGCGGAGGAGCAGAAGGGCGACGACACTGACCGAAAGGAATTTAACGACGGATTTCAGGAACTCGACTTGACCCGAAGTTCCGAAGATCCGCGCGAAACCCGCCATCGGCGACACCCGTGACCATTTCGGCGTGATCCGGTCGAGAACGAAGCGCGGCAGGTTCTGCAGAAGCGAGGCGGTGAGACTGCAGACCGCCAGGATCAGCAGGATCGGCAGCAGGAAGCGGCCCGCCGCCAGCGCCACGCGGCTGAGGAGCAGCATCGCGTCGCCGCCGGTCTCCAGGGAGAAGCCGCGCGGATCGTCGAAGAGCGGCTTGAAATCGCCCGCGAGCTGCGCCGCCTGTCCCCGCGCGAACAGGGCCAGCGCGATGAGCAGGCCGAGCGTCGAGGCGAAGACCGGCGCCTCGCGCGAGAACGGGATGTCGCCCTTCTCGATCGCGTCGCGCACCCGCCGCTCGGTGGCGGCTTCGGTCTTGCTCTCCTTGTCGTCGTCCGCCACGCATCAGCCCCGCCGAAGGTGACGCCGGGGGCGCGGATCAGCGGATGAGCGCTTCATCCTCGCCTCCCGGATTGATCTCGATCTCGCCGCGCCCGGCCATCTCCATCGCCAGATCGGTGATGGTGCGGCGCGCCTCCAGCACGTCGCGCTGGGCCGCCGGCTCGCCGCCGTTCAGCTCGTGCTCGACCATGCGGCGCACCCGCGCCGAGAGGGCGCTGAGCACCGTGGTGCGGAACTCGACCTCCGTCCCCTTCAGCGCCAGCACCAGCCGGTCGTTGGGCACGGCGTCGAACAGGGTGGTGCGGGCGCGCGGCGCCAGCTTGACGATGTCGTCGAAGGTGAAGAGCAGACCCTTGAGGATCTCGACCGATTTCGGACGCGACTCGCCGAGGCTGGAGAGCACGTCGTCCATCTGCTGGCGCTCCATCTTGTTGATGATGTCGGCCATCTTGGCATGCGTGTCGGCACCGGAATTACGCGCGCCGTTGATCATGAAGTCCTCGTGCAGCGTCTTCTCGATCGCGTGCAGCACATCGTCGACGATCGGCTTGAAGCTCAGCATCCGCCGCATCACCGTGTTGCGCACCGGCGCGGGCAGATGGCCCATCACCTTGGCGGCGGTGGCGGGCTTCACCTTCGACAGGATCAGCGCGGCGGTTTGCGGGTGCTCCTTGACGAGGTAGCTCGCCAGCACGCTCTCCTGCACGGTGCCGAGCCGTTCCCACACCGAGCGGGTGGCCCCGCCGCGCACGTCGGCGAGGATATCGGCGATCTGGTCGGCCGGCAGCAGGCCGGTGAGCAGCTTCTCGACTTCGCTGGCCGTGCCGATCAGGCTGTTGCCGGCGGAGAATTCGGCGGAGAAATGCTCCACCACCGTGTCGAGCTGCTCGGGGCTGACCGCGCCGAGATTCGAGGCCGAGCGGGTGATGCGCTTGAGTTCGTCCGGCTCGAAATACTTGATGAGCCGCCCGGCCGCGGGCTTGCCCATGGCGAGCAGCAGCGCCGCGACCTGATCGACGGGCTCGAGCCGCCGGGTCGCCACCGCACGGGGGGCGACGGCGCCCGCGGAGACGGCGTCCGATGGGACGGGGCTCGATGCCAGAGGGCTCGAAGACATGGCGGCCCGTTCTCGTCCGGGCTCAGGTGTTCTGGTCGGTGGCGGAGGGTCCGACCACCTCGGTCAGCGACACGCCGAACCGGGAATTGTCCTCCTCGACGATCACGATCTCGCCCCGCGCGATCACCCGGCCGTTGACCATCACGTCCACCGGCTCGCCGACCCGGTGGTCGAGGGGAACGACGGCGCCGCGCCCGAGCTTCATCAGATCCGCCACCGGCATGGTCGCCGAACCGAGCACGACCTGCATCAGCACCGGGATGCGCAGGATCGAATCGAGGTTGCGCCCATCGCCGACGCGGGGCTCGGTGCCGGCGAGATCGGTATCGGGGAAGGGGCTGCTGCTCATCGCTCGGGCTCTTCGGGTCCGCTTCGTGCGTGAGGACGGTCTAGCCGGCTTGGCTGACGCGAGGCTGTCGCCGCAGGTCGTCAGGTTCCCGCTTCGCGCGGGCCGCCGCGGCTGACATTTCGCTGACGGCTTCCGTCAGGTTCGCGGGGTCGTCCGGTGACAGAAGGAGGCATCACGACACCCGACAGGAGCCGAACCCCATGAACACCCTCAAGACCCTCGTCGCCGCCACGCTGGCCACCGGCCTCCTCGCGGCGTCGGCACATGCCGACACGCCCGGTAAGGATTGGATGCCGATCGACCAAGTGCTGACCAAGCTGGCGGAAGCCGGTTACGGCCCGGTTCGCAGCATCGAGGCCGACGACGCGGTGTGGAAGGCCAAGGCGGTTCGGGACGGCCGGAGCGTCAAGGTTCAGCTCGATCCGCAGACCGGGGCGATCGTCGAGAAAGCCAAGAAGCAGAGCGACGACTGAGGCGGGCGCCGCCTCACGGCTTCTCCGAGCGGGCCGCGACAAGGGCCGCGCGCGACGCCTCCAGCGCGTCGAGCGTCGCCCGCGCCTCCTCGATCTTGAGGCTCAGGGCGTCCAGAACCTCGCGGCCCTCCTCCTTGAAGGAGCGCACCGCCTCGCCGGCCTGCGTCAGCGCCACGCCGGAGGCGGCCACCGCCGCGCCGTACTCGGCCTGGTTCCGGTCGAGGCGCTTCAGCTTCAGGTACATCGGCAACACGCAGGCGCTCGTCGCCACGAGCGCGACGAGCAGCACGCCGTCAACCAAGGAGCCCATGGCCGCCCTCCTTCTCCGGATTGATCGATTCCTCCACCCGCAGAACGTAGCTGCCCTGCGACTGGCCGGCCCGGCACCAGAACAGCGGCCGGTCGTTGCCCTCGAGCTTGATCCGCGTCGCGGGCGTCGCATCGAGGGTCAGCACCTGCCCGACTTTCAGTCCGGCGATCTCGCCGAGCGTCAGATGACGCTCCTCGAGGACGGCGCGCAGGCGCACGGTCGTCTTCTGCACTTCCGCCGCGATCTGTTCGGCCCAGCGCGGGTCGCGGGCGGCGGATTCGCCGGTCAGCACCTTGCCGAGCGCCGGGCGTAGCGGGTTCAGCACCGTCTGCGGGATGATGAGGAACATCTCGCCGCCGCGGTTGAGCGCCTGGAGCAGGAACTTGGCCTGCACCGCCTTGTTGGAGCGTCGGCCGATCACCGCGAACTCCATCCGGGTCTCCATCCGCTCCAGGCGGAAGGCGGTCTGCGAGACGAGGCCGAAGGAGGATTCGAGCGCCTTGCCGACCTGCTCGAACACCATCTGCGCGATGCGCAGTTCGATTGCCGAGAAGGTGCGCTCGTCCTCCACCGGCGGCTCGGCGCCGTCGGAGCCGAACAGCACTTCGACCATGGTGTAGAGGAAGTCGCGGTCGAGCCCGACCAGGACGTGGCCGTCCCATTCCGGCGCCTGGAAGATCCCGACCACCGCGTTGGCGTCGTAGGCGTCGAGGAATTCGCCGAAGCGCCCGCTCTCGACGCCGCTCAGGGAGTAGAACGCCGTGGAGGCGGCCAAGTGCTTGGCCGCATCGCTGCAGGCGGTGGCGAGGCGGTCGAGCACCACGCTGAGCATCGGCAGCCGGTCGAGCGACAGGCCGCCGGCCTCCTGGATGCGGGCGCGGATGTCGGTCGCGGGCCGCGATGCCGTGACGAAGGGCGGCAATTCGGGCCGGCGCTCGGGGGCCGGCTCGGACGTCGTGTCGAGCGCCGCCTCGGGGGTCTCGGTCTCGTCCATTTGCGAAGCCCCCTTACGCCGCGGCCGGTTCGGCGCGGGCGCCGGGCACGGTGGCGCTCTCGACCTCGTCGATGGTCGGGCGGTCGGCGCCGGCGATGCCCTTGCGGCCGTGCTCGATCGCGACCTGGGGCAGCGCACCGTTCATGTAGGCGATCAGGCTCTGCTTCACGATGGTGTAGACGCTGCACTGCTTCTCGCGCACGCCCTTGATCTTCACGGCGAGCGGGGCGAGCATCCCGTAGGACGCGAAGACGCCGATGAAGGTGCCGACCAGCGCCGCGCCGATCAGGCCGCCGAGGATCTGCGGCGACTGGTCGAGCGCGCCCATCGCCTTCACGATGCCGAGCACCGCCGCGACGATGCCGAGCGCCGGCAGCGCCTCCGCCACGGTGTTGATCGCGGCATAGGGCTTGAGCTTGTACTTCTTGTGCGTGCCGATCTCCTCCTCCATCAGCGCCTCGATCTCGTGCGAGCGGGCGTTGCCGATGAGGATCAGGCGGCAATAGTCGCAGATGAACAGCACCAGATCCTGGTCCTTGGTCACCTCCGGATAGTTCTTGAAGATCTCGGAATTCGCCGGATCGTCGAAATGCGTCTCGACCTCGTTGCGCGGCTTCGTCTTCAGGTCGCGCATCAGGGCGTGCAGGAGCCCCAGCAGCGAGAGGAAGTCCTGGCGCTTGGGCCCCTTGTTGGTGAAGGCCTCCATCGTCGCCTTGCCGGAATCGACCACCGTCTTCATCGGGTTGGCGATGACGAAGGTGCCCGCCGCCATGCCGAAGATGATGACGAACTCCCAGGGCTGCCAGATGACGATCAGGTGCCCGCCCATGGCGACGAAGCCGCCGAGCATGCAGCCGATCGCGATGACGAGGCCGACGAGGATTCCCATGAGAAGACTCCGGGGGACACCGCTGCGGGGACGGGTGCCGACGCGCGGCGGCCCTTTGTCCGAGCCAATAGGCATAGTGGCTTGCGCGGAGCTTTTTTTCTAGGACGGCAAAGTCTGCTGTTGCGCGTGTTGTTCGAGGGCCTTGAGATAGGCGTCGGGATCGCGGCGGAAGCGGGTGCGTTGAGTGCGCGCCTGCCTGCGGATGTCGAGGGATCGGCGTAGGGCTCGCCATTTCTCTGGATCGACCCGGCTGAGGTCGCGTCCGGATGGTGCCCGAGTTCGGGAGTGAATGCCGGCCACGAGCCGCACGGCGCCCCGCAGCACCGCGCCGGGCGAGGCGGTCTTGCGTCCGGTGGCCCGCCGCTCGTGGTAGCGCTGGGAACCGAACAGTTGCTCCAGGGCATTGTTGGTGCGTGGCAGGTCCGCCCCGTCGGCGGCGTGGAACAGTCCCGGTCGATAGCTGCGCGCGACCTTGGCGAAGTGGTCGAGGGCGGGACCCAGCCCTTTCACCCGATCCCGGTGGCGCCGCATCGCCCCCCAGCAAGCCGTCGAAGCGCCGCCGGACCTTGGCCCCCGGCTCACCGGCGGGGTTGGTCAGGAGGCGGGCGCCCGCGTGTACGAAGACGAAGCCTTGGCTGATCGCCGGCCAGAGGGCGGCCGTGCCGGCTCGCGCCCGCTCGATCAACTGCTGGAGCCGCCCGAGCGGGCGCGAGCCCTGCGCCTCGGCCCCCCTTTTGAGCGCACCCGTTCCAAGCTTCCGGCCACCTTCTCCAAGCGGTCCTTCAAGCGCAGGCCCGCCGCGTCGAGCGGGGCGCGGCCGTCGTCGGTGATCGCGCTGCGGATCGCGCTCGCATAGCCGCGCACCAGATCCGCCTCCCTATCCGTGCGCCCCTCCACCCCCCGCTCGATCGGGCGTACGCCGCGCACGCCCTTCTTCAACTCCTTCTTGGCGTGCCGGTCGGCCTCGAAGATCGGCAGGGCGGCTTCACGCAGGAAATGGAAGTGGCAGAGTTGATGAGGCACGCCCGGCAGGACCAGGGCCACCGCCTTGCGGATGGACTGCTGACCGTCGCTGATCACCCCTACCACCGGCACACCGACCGCCGCGATGACCTCACGCAGCAGGACGGCCAGATCCTCGGCCGTGCCCGACAGCAGGCTGCGGGCCAGGAGCACCGTGCCGGAGAGGCAGTCGCGCAGCACCCAGAGCACCTCGTGCCCGACATCCGGCTGCAGGCCGTCGAGCGCCAGGATCATCCGATCCTGCCCGGCCAAGTGTCGGCGCAGGTGAGCGGGGTCTGCGAGTTGGGTGGCCACGACCTCGTCGTAGCGGTCGAGCAGGTTGGTCACGCTGCGTTCGGCGATGGCGACCCCGCGCCCGCGCAGGATCGCGTGGATTTCCGGCACCGAGCGATGCTCGCGGTGGCGCAGGGCGCCCACCAGGGCCACGACGTCGAGGCCGAACTCGTGGTGCGGCAGGGCGAGCGCGCCTTCGGCCTCCGGGCGGTAGGGCTTGTGGAAGCGGACGCAATCCGCAGCCTCGCAGCGACGGATCTTCAGACGCAGGTGCACCGTGCCGGTCAGCGTCACCATCGTGTGACGATTCTCGTAACGGATCCGCATCGCCCGGCCGCAGATCGGGCAGAGCTGGCGGACCGGAGCCAAGACCCGTTCACGATCCGCCGTCCGACACTCGGTTCGGGACATCGCGCGCCTCCAGCAGGCGCCCCCATAACGTCAAACACCAGACAGCCGGCTTTGCCGTCCTAGTTTTTTTCGCTGAGCGGCGGAGCACGTCGCTACCGGGGCCGACCTTGGAGCCGGGCGTTCGAACGCCTAACTGAGGCTCGGCCCGACTGTCTCTCACGAAACTCCCGCTGCGCCGTCATCGCCAGACAATGAACGGCCAGCGATCGGGAGTTTTGTGAGGCACTCTTTTCCCTCGAACCGGAGCGTTTCCTTGGCCCAGACCGACGATCGCCTGCCGCAAATGCACGCCACCACGATCCTCATGGTCCGCAAGGGCGGCCGGGTGGTGATCGGCGGCGACGGTCAGGTCAGCCTCGGCCAGACCATCGTGAAGGGCAATGCCCGCAAGGTCCGGCGGCTCGCCAAGGGCACGGTGATCGGCGGCTTCGCGGGTGCCACCGCCGACGCCTTCACCCTGTTCGAGCGGCTGGAGGCCAAGCTGGAGCAGTATCCCGGCCAGCTCACCCGCGCCTGCGTCGAACTCACCAAGGATTGGCGCACCGACCGCTATCTGCGCCGGCTGGAGGCGATGATGCTGGTCGCCGACAAGGAGGTCAGCCTGTTGCTGTCCGGCGCCGGCGACGTGCTGGAGCCCGAGACCGGTGTGATGGCGATCGGGTCGGGCGGCAACTACGCCCTCTCCGCCGCCCGCGCGCTGGAGGACGGCGAGCTCGACGCCGAGGCGATCGTGCGCCGGTCGATGAAGATCGCCGCCGAGATCTGCGTCTACACCAACGGCAACCTCGTGATCGAAACCCTCGACTCGGCCTGAGGGCCGCGCTCCCTGGAAAGCCGGGGCTACCCCGCTTAGATCGTCCGTGAGGAAGGCCCCGCGCCCGACGCGCCGCCCCACACGTCCCCAAAATGGCCGCAGGAGCCCGATGACCACCTTCTCTCCCCGCGAGATCGTCTCCGAGCTCGACCGCTTCATCGTCGGCCAGAAGGACGCCAAGCGCGCAGTCGCGATCGCCCTGCGCAACCGTTGGCGGCGCCAGCAACTGAAAGGCCCGCTGCGGGACGAGGTGGCGCCCAAGAACATCCTGATGATCGGCCCGACGGGCTGCGGCAAGACCGAGATCGCCCGGCGCCTCGCCCGGCTCGCGGGCGCGCCCTTCCTCAAGATCGAGGCCACCAAGTTCACGGAGGTGGGCTATGTCGGCCGCGACGTCGAGCAGATCGTGCGCGACCTCGTCGAGGTCGGCATCGGCCTGACGCGGGAGGAGAAGCGCAAGGCCGTGAAGGCCAAGGCGGAAGCGGCCGCCGAATCCCGCATCCTCGACGCGCTGGTGGGGCCGACCGCGAGCCAGGCAACACGCGAAAGCTTCCGCAAGAAGCTGCGGGCGAGCGAACTCGACGACAAGGAGGTCGAGATCGAGCTGGCCCCGTCCGGCTCGCAGGGCATGCCGATGTTCGAGATCCCCGGCATGCCCGGCGCCTCGATGGGGGCGATCAACCTCTCCGACATGCTCGGCAAGGCGCTCGGCGGCCAGCGCGGCAAGCCGCGCCGCATCACGGTGTCGGAAGCCTACGCGCCGCTGATCGCCGAGGAGAGCGACAAGCTCGTGGACGACGACGCGCTGACCCGCGAGGCGATCCGCGAGGTCGAGGACAACGGCATCGTCTTCCTCGACGAGATCGACAAGATCTGCGCCCGCGAGGGCCGCTCGGGCGCCGACGTCTCCCGCGAGGGCGTGCAGCGCGACCTGCTGCCCTTGATCGAGGGCACCACGGTGGCGACCAAGCACGGGCCGGTAAAGACCGACCACATCCTGTTCATCGCGTCCGGCGCCTTCCACGTCTCGAAGCCGTCCGACCTGCTGCCCGAGTTGCAGGGCCGCCTGCCGATCCGCGTCGAGTTGCAGCCGCTCACCGTCGAGGACTTCAAGCAGATCCTGACCAGTACCGAAGCAAGCCTCATCAAGCAGACGGTGGCGCTGATGGAGACGGAAGGCGTCACCCTCGCCTTCACCGAGGACGCCATCGACGCGCTCGCCCGCGTCGCGGTCGAGGTGAACGGCTCGGTGGAGAATATCGGCGCCCGCCGCCTCCAGACCGTGCTGGAGCGGGTGATCGACGAGATCTCGTTCACGGCCACCGACCGCTCCGGCGAGACGGTGCCGATCGACGCCGCCTATGTGCGCGACCGGGTCGAGGATCTGGCCGCCAACGCCGATCTGAGCCGCTTCATTCTCTGACCGTGCGCGGACGCGACACCGCGCCCGACATCGCCCTGCCGATCCTCGCCCTCCTGGCGGGGATGGTATCGATCCAGAGCGGTGCGGCTCTGGCCAAGGGGCTGTTTCCGGTCGTCGGCGCGGCGGGCGTCACGACACTCCGCGTCGGTTTCTCGGCGCTGATCCTGCTCGCGGTCTGGCGGCCGTGGCGACGCAGTCTTGAGCGGGGCGAGATCGGCGCCATCGCGCTCTACGGCGCGGCGCTCGGGCTCATGAACCTGCTGTTCTATCTCTCGCTCCGCACGATCCCGCTCGGCATCGCGGTGGCCATCGAGTTCACCGGTCCGCTGGCGGTGGCCTTGGCGGGTTCGCGCCGGGCGCGCGACTTCGCCTGGATCGGTCTCGCAGTGCTCGGGCTCGGCCTGCTGCTGCCGCTGGGCGAGACCAGCAGCCTCGATCCGACGGGCGCGGCGCTGGCGCTGGGTGCGGGCCTGTGCTGGGCGGGCTACATCGTGTTCGGCCAGCGCGCCGGCCGGGCCGGCGGCGGCCGGGCGGTGTCGCTCGGCATGCTGGTCGCCGCCCTCGTCGTCGCACCGGTGGGGCTGGTGGAGGCCGGCACCGACCTGTTCACCCCGGCGACGCTCGCGACGGGTCTCGTCATCGCCGTCCTGTCGAGTGCCCTGCCCTATTCCCTCGAAATGTTCGCCCTCACGCGCCTGCCCCGCCCGGCCTTCGGCGTGCTGATGAGCCTGGAGCCGGCCGTCGCGGCGGTCGCCGCCCTCGCCCTGCTCGGCGAGCGGCTGACCCCGGTGCAGGGCGGGGCCATCGCCTGCATCGTGGCGGCTTCGGCGGGGATCACGCTGGCGGCCAGACGGCGGACATCGCAGAGCCCTTGAGTGCTTAAGATAAGTCGACGTCCAAAACGTTTTCGATGGTCGAGAGGACGAACTCGATCTCCGCCGTCGTCGGCTCGACCGTCAGATCGCCGTGAACGATGCGGTTTCTCAGTGGGATCAGTTCGCGCAATCGGCGCTCTGCTGGCGGCTCAATGAAGCCTTCCATTGCCAGCGTCTGGACGACCGTGCCGGGTTTGCGCGACAGACTCTCCAATCCATCGCGACGGGCTCGCAAGGCCGCCTCCAACAGGGCCCAACCCACGACGAATGCTGCCCGCAGGTTGCCCTGTGCAGCGAGTGCCTTCACCTCATCCGCCGATTTCCGGATGAGATCCGGCGAGGCGGGCGCGACCGTCTCGGCCTCTTGCGGATCCGTTCCGGTATAAAACACGCGGAACTGCCAATCGGCATGCCCGTCGAAGAGGCGCCTGATCTCGGACAAAGCACGCTGTGTCGATGAAGTCGGCTGCTCCTTGAACTCGATGACGATGTTGCGCCCCGACTTCTGAGCAAGCGCATCCGGAACATAGGAACCGAAAAATAGAGGAAGCTGTTTCGGATCGGGCTCTGACGTGAAAGCGAACCCCTGCTCCTCGTAGCGTCGCCGCAAAGCGTCGATGAAGTGCTTTTCGGCCTCGGGCCGAAGCGATCGAACCTGTGCCGTCACAGGAACCTCCAACTCAGGTCGTCGTCGATCCTAACGTAGACAGCGGGGGCGGAACATCCAGAGCGGCCACCAGCTGCGCACTTGTATCGGTGAACGCACGTCCGACTTCGGGCTCGAATTTTTGGACGACGACACGTTCGACATCGTTGTCCGTCATACAGGCGACATGGATCAAAGCATCCATAATCGGTTTCACGATATTATCGATGTCGCCTTCCATCGGTAGAGCTGAAAAATAATAGATTGTCAGACTCAATGGGCGCCGATCAAGAAAGCCCAGGGGATCTGTTTCACGAATCCGCTCACGCGCGGCCTCTCTGACGGCGGATTTCCAACGCTCCTTCGAGCGGCTGCTCGCCTGAAGTGAAACCGGAGTGGACGGCACGATGAACTCGAGGGGATAAAGCGTCTCTTGCTCGGTCACGCTCAGGCATACCTTCGCGACTCGATCCGCTCTCCCGGCCACGCTGCCATCAGGCCGTGAAAATCGCAATGCGTGATTGTAAATCCGCCGCCTCTACCCTTCCCAAACCTGCCCCGGCCGCAGCGCCAGGAACCGCTCCGGCGCAAGCGCGGCCGCCGTCAGCGCTTCGCCCAATGCCTCGACGGGGCGCTCGATGCCCTCGTCGGTGAGCTTGAACGTGCCCCAGTGGTGGCCGAGCGCCTGATCGGCGCCGAGGAGGCCCAAGGCTTCCACGGCGTCGGCGGGGTTCATGTGCTGGGGCTGCATGAACCAGCGCGGCTCGTAGGCGCCGATCGGTAGCGTGGCGAGGCGCGGCGGGCCGAACCGGGCGCGGATCTCGCGGAAGAGCGCGCCGTCGCCGAGGCCGGTATCGCCGACATGGTAGTGCACGCCGCGCGGGGTCGTGAGCACGAAGGCGCACCACAGGGCCATGCGCCGGTCGTTGAGGCCGCGCGCCGACCAGTGGTTGGCCGGCGTCAGATGCACGGTGATGCCGGCGCCGAGATCGACCGACTCGCCCCAGTCATGGGTCTCGACATGCATGGTCTCGTCGTAGCCGCGCAGGATCGCGTCGTTGCCGAGCGGGGCGACGATCAGCGGCTGGTGGTCCTGCCACAGGCGGGCGATCGTCGGCCCGTCGAGATGGTCGTAGTGGTTGTGCGTGATCAACACCGCATCGATCGGCGGCAGGTCGGCATAGGCGATGCCCGGCGCGTTGACCCGCTTCGGCCCGGCGAAGCGGACCGGGCTCGCGCGCCTGGCATAGACCGGATCGACCAGGATGTTGCGGCCCGCGACCTGGAACAGGTAGCTCGCATGTCCGATCAGGACGACGCGAAGACCCTCGAACCGCTCCGGCGGCCTGTCCGCCGGAAACGGGCTCGGGAAGCTCGCCGGCCACGCCTCGGGCTTGCCGGTCCGGCGCCAGCGGGCGAGGTCGGAGAGCGACTTGTCGGGCGGCTGGTTCGGGGCGTGGAAGCGCAAGCCATCGAAATGCGCACTCTGGGGGCCCCGGTAATAGGGGTTCTTGCCCCGGCGATGCGCGGCGTAGCCGACACCCCCGAGGGTCATCACCGTGGCCGCGCTGGCGACCGTGAGCAGGCCACGCTTCTTCATACGGCCAAGATGGCTCGTCCGGTCCGCGGTTCAAGCGCGGCGCAGGGCCTCAGGAGCGCCAGCGCAGCTCCTGGCGGATCAGCGGGTTGGCGAAGGGGCGGCTCTCGCGCGCCGCCTCCAGGGCCTCGCGCTTGAGGCGGAAATACCATTGCGAGGGCAGGTCGCCCTGACCCAGCAGCACCATGGTCGGCTTGCGGTCGAGGCCCGCCTGCGCGTGCTGGAGCACCTGCTGATCCTGGGTCAGGAACTGGCGCATCAGAGGCCGGGCGATCGGCTTCAGGAGGTTGAGCGCCGGCATGCTCCAATAGAGCGCGTTGGTCAGCATCGTCCGGTTGGGCCCCATCGGCGTGGCAAAAGTGTAGTTCGCCACGCGCTTCGTGCCCGCCTTGATCCGCTCCAGCCGCACGCCGGGCAGACGGAACTCGATCTCGACCTCCGGTGCGCCGCCGAGCAGGCGGTAGACCGGCGAACTCGTCGTGGTCGCGTGGCTCGTCATGACGAAGCCGTGCGGTACGGGCTGGAACGTCTTCAGCTTCTCCCGCAACTCCTTCGAGGGCCGGAACCACCACGTGTCGTGGACGAAGGCGACGTGGCCGGGATCGACGAGGCTCAGCGTCGTCAGGTCGAACGAGGCTTCGACCTCCAGTTCGAGCACGAGGCATCCGGCCGGCTCGAAATCGAGGGAGGGCGCCGCCGGCACGGCGCCGGGGTCGGAGGGGCCGAGATGCGGGTTGACCCAGAGGAAGCCCGCGCTCTCCACGATGGGGAAGCGCTGGACCGCGATGCGCGAGAAGTCCGAGGCGTCGTGTGCGGAGAGCGTCGGCACGTCACGGCAGCGCCCATCGGTGCCGAAGCGCCACCCGTGGAACGGGCACATCAGCGTGTCGCCGTCGAACTTGCCTTTGGACAGCGCCATGCCGCGATGGGGGCAGCGGTCGCGCAGCGCGAACAGGCTGCCGTCCTTGGCCCGGCCGAGCACGACCTGCTCGCCGTTGAGCGCGACCGCCCGCATCTTTCCGCCCGCGACCGCCGAGGCTCGGCCGGCGCAGTACCAGGCGTTCGACAACGGCTCGCGCATGGCGCGCGGATCGAGGGCGTCGTCGGTGGAGATGCGCGGGGCGGCGGCGGAGGACATGGTGTCTGAAGGGCCCGATGCTACGGGCGCCCTCTTTAGGCGCCTCGCAGGCCGCCGGCCAGCGGCACGCATATGAGACCTTCAGGGCTATCGCTCGAAGAAGCCGCTCGGGCGCCTTTGCGGCGCGGATTTCCAGGATCTCGATCTTGGAAAAACATCGAGCGGAGCGAAAGTCCAAGGTCGCGGAGGCGGCCGCCGGCGCTTGAGGCCGGAGGAGAAGCCGGGGGAATCACTGTAAGTGAGTGCCGTGGCCGGACCGCATGCTGCACCGCGGCGAGACAACGCACCGGAACGGCCGCCCAGGGGTCTTTCGCACGGCGAAAATCGCCCCTACCTTGGGCTCATCCGCAACGAACGAAAGGAGGTGATCCAGTGTCTCATTGTCATCAGCCGTCGCCGACGACCAAGACCTGGACTGTTGCCTCCGGCGTGTGCGCCTAACGCATCCGCGGGATCACAGCAGGTTTCGTCGGACTGACCGGTTCGACAATGGAAGGGCCGCCCCTCGGGGCGGCCCTTCGCATTTCCAGAGCATCGTCCCGAAAGGTGGTTGCCGGCTTTCGGGAAAAAGATGACGCGAAAGCAAGAGCCTCAAGCATCTCGAAACAGTTCAGCGGTGCTGAACCTGGAACAGCGGGGCGGCCAGGGCCTCGCAGCGGGCGCGCCAGAGGTCGCGCTCGGTCCGCAGGTCGTCCATTTTGCCGACCTCTTCGGCGATGTGGGCGCGCAGCTCGCGAATTTCCTGGGCCAGGATGACCTGAAGCTCGTCGCGGCGTTCGGATTCCAGCCGGAGCCGGGCCTTCAGCATCATGTTCTCGGCCATGATCTCGGCGACGTCCTCGTCGGCGGTCTCGGCCGATTTTGCGGCCACGGAGACGAGGCGGGGCGACCAGCCGCTGTTGCGGGCCTCGGCTTCCGGCTCGGCGGGAGCGGGCTCCGCGCCGCGCGTCTCGACGGCAGGCGTCTCGGACACGGCGGTGCGCATGCTGGCGAGCCATTCCCGCAGCGGTGCGGTGGCAGCGGGAGTCCGGAGACCGGGCTCGGGAGACGGGGCCTGTCGCGCGGGTTCCGACATCGGGTAGTCCTCGGGCACCTCCAGCGGTGCGTCGATGAGCATCAGACCCGAACATGCTTAACGAAGAGTAAAGCTTAACCGTCCGCTTACGTGCTTTTCGGGCACAGCCCCAATTTGGTCACCGCGCGGGCCCCCTTCGGGAGCGGGGTGGAAAACGGGCCCGGGATTGACTTGAGACGGTCCAGGGCCTATCCGCCCGGCTCCATTTCGACGTTCGAACGTCACGATGAGCCGCCGACCGGCCCGAGGGGCCGGAGGTCAACGTCCGACAGCGCGTGTGCGCCCTCGGGCGCCCTTGTCGTTGCCGCGCGTGCGCCGAAGCGTCAAACGAGCCCTGCCATGGCGCCCGCGAGCGACACCACCCTTCGCATCGAGGATGCGGTCAACGACCTCTGCCCGTGGTCCGGCAAGCCGATCGTGCCCGAGGCGCTGACCCTCTACAACGGTGCGGTGGTCGGCTTCTGCGATGCGGCGTGCCGGGACAAGTTCGCCCGCGCGGTGGCGGCCTTCGAGGATGCGCTGCGCGCGCGCCGCGTGGCCAATGCCGGCCTTCACCAGTAGCCCAGGCTGACGCGACACATGTTCGAAGGCCTTTCCGACCGCCTCTCCGGCATCCTCTCCGGCCTGACGCGCCGCGGTGCGCTGACGGAAGCCGACGTCACCGCCGCCATGCGCGAGGTGCGCCGCGCACTCCTCGAAGCGGACGTGGCGCTGGAGGTGGTGCGCTCGTTCACCGACAAGGTGCGCGAGAAGGCGGTGGGCGCCGTCGTCCTCAAGTCGGTGACGCCCGGCCAGATGGTCGTGAAGATCGTCAACGACGAGCTCATCGCGATGCTCGGCACCGATGCCAGCGTCGTCGATCTCAACGCGCCCGCCCCTGTCGCCATCCTCATGGTCGGCCTCCAGGGCTCGGGCAAGACGACCACCACCGCCAAGATCGCCCGGCGGCTGAACCAGCGTGACAAGCGCCGGGTGCTGCTCGCCTCCCTCGACACGCGGCGTCCCGCGGCGATGGAGCAGTTGGCGGTGCTCGCCAAGCAAGTCGAGGTCGAGAGCCTGCCGATCGTCGCCGGCCAGTCGGCGGTGCAGATCGCCAAGCGTGCCATGGAAGCCGCCCGCCTCGGCGGTTTCGACGTGGTCATGCTCGACACGGCCGGCCGCACCACGGTCGACGAAGGCCTGATGAACGAGGCCGCCGAGGTGAAGGCGGCGACGAGACCCCACGAAGTCCTGCTGGTAGCCGACGCGCTCACCGGCCAGGACGCGGTCAACACCGCGCGCGCCTTCGACGAGCGCCTCGGCGTCACCGGTATCGTGCTGACCCGCATGGACGGCGATTCCCGCGGCGGCGCGGCGCTCTCCATGCGCGCCGTCACCGGCAAGCCGATCAAGCTCGTCGGCGTCGGCGAGAAGGTCGATGCGCTGGAGGAATTCCACCCGCAGCGGGTGGCCAACCGCATCCTCGGCATGGGCGACATCGTCTCGCTCGTCGAGAAGGCGGCCGAGACGATCGACCACGAGCAGGCCCTGCGCACCGCCGAGAAGATGCGGAAGGGCAAGTTCGATCTCGAAGACCTGTCGATGCAGCTCGCCCAGATGGAGAAGATGGGCGGCATCGGCGGCCTGATGGGGATGCTGCCCGGCATGGGGCAGATGAAGAAGCAGGTCGAGGGCGCCAACCTCGACGAGAAGATGTTCAAGCGCCAGCGCGCCATCATCTCCTCGATGACGCCTGCGGAGCGCAAGAATCCGGATCTGCTCAAGAACAGCCGCAAGAAGCGCATCGCGGCGGGTGCCGGCGTCAAGGTCGAGGAGATCAACAAGCTCCTCAAGATGCACCGGACCATGGCCGACATGATGAAGGCGATGGGTTCGGGCAAACGCGGCGGCATCGGCCAGGCGCTCGGCAATATGTTCGGCCTCGGCGGCGGCATGCCGGGCGGGCTGCCGGGCGGGATGAAGCTGCCGCCGGGCATGCCGGAGCCGACGCCGGAGCAGATCGCGGAGATCGAGAAGCAGTTCGGCGGCAAGCTGCCGCCGATGCCGGCGGGGCTCGGGGCCGGAAAGATGCCGGGCCTGCCGGGTTTGGGCGGACCGAAGATGCCGGGCCTCGGCGGCTTCCTGCCGGGTAAGAAGAAATGACGATCTTGTCCGCACAGGGGATCGATCCCGAGCTGGCAGGCCTGCGCGAGAGCATCGACAACTTCGATGCCGCGCTCATCCATCTGCTCGCCGAACGCTTCCGCTGCACCCAGCGAGTCGGCGAGTTGAAGGCCCGCAAGGGTCTGCCTCCCTCCGATCCGGATCGGGAGGCCCGTCAGGTCAAGCGCCTGAGAAATCTCGCGGTCGAAGCCAAGCTCGACCCCGATTTCGCCGAGAAATTCCTCGCCTTCGTGGTCAAGGAAGTCATTCGGCACCACCGGACGATCGCCGAAAGCGTCGATCACAACACCACTGCGAAACCCGACACCGAAAGGAACGACTGATGTCCCTCAAGATCCGTCTCACCCGTGGCGGCGCCAAGAAGCGCCCGTACTACCGCATCGTCATCGCCGACGCCCGCGCCCCGCGCGACGGCCGCTTCATCGACAAGGTCGGCGCCTACGACCCGATGAAGGCCAAGGACGATCCGGCCCGGATCGTGCTCGACAACGAAAAGATCCAGTCCTGGCTCGCCAAGGGCGCGCAGCCGACCGACCGCGTCCTGCGCTTCCTCGACGCCGCCGGCCTCGCCAAGCGCCCGACCCGCAACAACCCGCAGAAGGCCGAGCCGGGCGAGAAGGCCAAGGAGCGCGCCGCCAAGCGCGCCGAGAAGGCTGCCGCCCCGGCCGAAGACGCCGCGGCGTAAGTCTTCCAATCCCCTCCCCCCTGCGGGGAGGGGTCTTCCGGGGTGGGGGATGCCTCGGGCACCCCCCCACCCTCGCTCCCACCCCGTCAGGGGACGGGACAAACGCGCCGTCATCGAGGCACTCTGCATGGCTCGCCGCCCCGGCTCCTCATCGCGCGGACCTGCGCGGTTCGACCGCCCCGCCGACCGCCTCGCGCCGGAAGCCGTGACCTCAGCCCGCAAGCCGCCGGGCGCCAAGCCGCCCCCGCCCGCCTCCCCCGATCCGGGGCTCGTTCTGCTCGGCGAGTTCGGCCGGCCGCACGGGCTGCACGGCGAAGTGCGGCTGAAATCCTTTACCGGCGAGCCGTTGGCGATCGCGGGCTACGGCCCGTTGCACGCCTCCGACGGACGCTTCCTCGAACTCGCCAGCGTCCGCCCCGCCTCCGGCGGCTCCCCCGACCTGCTAATCGTGCGGGTGAAGGGCGTGGACGACCGCAGCGGCGCCGAAGCCCTCAACCGCGTCACCCTCTCCATCGCCCGCGAGCGTCTGGGCGAGGTGGAGGACGAAGACGAGTTCTTCCTCACCGACCTGATCGGGCTCACGGTCGAGGACGGGGCCGGAGTGGCGATCGGCACCATCGTGGCGGTGCCGAATTTCGGCGGCGGCGATCTGCTCGAGATCCGCCCGGCAGCCGGCGGGCCGACCGCGCTCCTGCCCTTCACCAAGGCCTTCGTGCCGACCCTCGATCTCGCGGGCGGGAAGGTCGTGGCCGATCCGCCGGACGACCTGTTCGCCCCGCCGGGGCCGAAGCCTGCCGACGATCCGGGGTAGAGAATCGTCCCGAAAGGTGGTTCCCGGCTTTCGGGACGATGGTCCAAGCGTCCGGATTGAAAATCGACCCCGGACGCATTCGGCGACTTCCTCAACACTGAGGTCAGGCGGCACGAACCGTCGTTAGGAACCGGTCGACTTCCGCCGAGAGGCGTTCGGACTGCTGGGACAGCTCGGATGCCGACGAAAGGACCTGACTGGCTGCCACTCCGGTCTCCTCGGAGGCTTGCGCCACGCCCGCGATGTTGCTCGTCACCTCCGTCGTGCCCGTGGAAGCTTGGGCCACGTTGCGCACGATCTCCTGAGTTGCCGCGCCCTGCTGCTCGACCGCCGCCGCGATGCCGGCGACCACCGCGTTGATCTCGCGGATGCGGTTGCCGATGCCGCCGATCGCGCCGACCGCCTGATCGGTCACCCCCTGCACCTGGCCGATGCGCTGACTGATCTCTTCGGTGGCGCGCGCCGTCTGGTTGGCGAGTTCCTTGACCTCGGTGGCGACGACCGCAAAGCCGCGCCCCGCCTCGCCGGCGCGGGCCGCCTCGATCGTCGCGTTGAGGGCGAGCAGGTTGGTCTGGCCGGCGATGTTCGAGATCATGCCGACCATGGCGCCGATCTGTTCGGCGGCCTGCTTGAGTTCCTGCACCAGCTGCGTGGTTTCGTGAGCTTCGGCGACCGCAGTCTCAGCCAGATCGGCCGAGCCCGACACCTGCCGGCCAATCTCCTGCACCGACGCGCCCAGTTCCTCGGCCGCGGTCGCGACCGTGCTGACGTTGGTCGCCGCCTCCTCAGCCGCGGCGGCGACCGTGGTGGACTGGCTGGCGGTCTCGGTAGCGGTGGCCGTCATCTGCTGCGCCGTGGCCTGCAATTCCGTGGCGGAAGCCGTGACCATGCCGACGATCGACCCGACCGCCGTCTCGAACCCGTCGGCGAGTTCCACCATGGTACGCTTGCGCTCGGCGGCGGCGGCCTCGTCGGCGATGCGCTTGATCTCCGCCTGCTCGGCGGCCTTCCGAGCCACCATTGTCTTGATATCCTCGACCGCACGGCCGACCGCACCGATCTCGTCACCGCGGTCCGCTTCCTTGATCTTGGTGTCGATTTCACCCTTGGCCATCCGCTGGAGGACGCGGACCAAGTTGCCCAACGGACGCGTGATGCCGACGACGGAGACGAAGATCGCCGCAGCGAGACCGAACAGCATGCCCAGCGCACCGATGCCCATCAGGCTGTAGCGGGTGGCGTTGGTCTGATCGGTGAGCAGATCGGAGCTCTTCTCCATATAGGCAGAGATGTCGCTGGCCAGTTTACCGCCCTCGGCGACCATGGCAGCAAGGGTTGGGTCGACCGTGCCGTGCATCAAATCGATTGCCTCGGCGTTCTGGTTCAGGGTGCCGAGACGGCGGATCTCACTGACATCCTTGACGAAGCGTTCGACGCGCGCGGTCTGCTCATCCAGGCGCGCCGCGAAGGTCGGTGCCTGCCCGCGCAACTCGCTCAGGGTCTGCCGCATGGTCGGAAGCGCCGCCTCGAAGCCCTCGTTGGCAGCCTTCATCTGGGCCGGATCGGTCTCGGCGATGATCCGGAAGACCCAGTAATTCAACTCGAAGATCAGCTGATTGGAGCGGCGTGCATTGGACACAGCCTTTGCCTCACGGACGATGAAGAGGCTATAGGTTTCGTCAATACTACTCATGCGTGACTGTGCAAACCAGATACACCCCCCAACTATAATGGTGATCATCACAATAACTGATATAAACTTCGCAAATATTTTAATATGAGACATGGCTTACATTCTATCCGCTCTGGATGTGGACAAACCTTCGATTGTCCTTTGATATCCAATGCATTTTAAAAATGTTAAAAAGCGCTCACATCACGCTGATCAGCATGATGTAATTCGCCTCAAACGTGGCGATGCGCAACGAGCCGCTCAGCGTGTGCCCGCCTCCATTGCAGCGCGGGCAAGACGGATCGGTTCGGACGACAGCGCCAGGGGTCCGTCGAAGGGGCGCTCGTGCAGAGCGACCACGCCGAGCGTCGTCACCATCGCCGCGGAGAACAGGGCGAGCGTCGTCGCCTGCGCGAACGGGCGCTCGCAATGCACGAGGGCGATCGCCGTCAGCGTCAGGGCGGCGAGCACGAGCAGCGTCAGCCATTTGCTCTCGTCGCTGCGGGCGGCGCTGAGCGCGAGGCGCTCGCTGCGGGTCGAGCGGAGCTGCATCACCGCATCGAGCAGCGCGGCGTGCGTCGCCTGCCCCGCCTCCGCGGCGGTGCTCGGGTCGGCCGCGGTCTGGAGCAGACGCCCGAGCGCTTGGCCGGCGGCGGGAGCCGAGGCGCCGGTCGCGGCCATGGACGGCCACTCCTCCTTCACCACGGCATCGAGATAGGCGAAGAGCGAGGTGCGCAGGCCGCTCATGTCCGGCGCCGAGGCGATGCTGAGGTCGTAGACCGCGAGTGCATGCGAGCGCTCGGCCTGGAGCACGCGGCTGGCCTGCCGCTGACGCTCCCAGGCATCGTTGGCGACGAAGCCCGTCAGCAGCGCGAGCAGCACCGCGATCACGCCGATATACGGCGGCACGATACCGGTCGCGAGCAGGCGCATCCCCGCCCGCGTCCACGGCAGGGTCGAGAGCAGGCTCAGCAGCAGACAGAGCGCAAGGAAGACGCCCGAGAGGAGGGTGAACATCAACCAGACGGGTTGGTCGAGCCAGAGGTCGAGGATCATTGCCGAACGGACTGCGAGGACGGGCCGGCAGCGTGGCTGGCGAACCACTCCGATTCGGTAAAGACGCGTCAGCGCTTCTCGCGGGTGGCCTCGTCCCGGCAGGGCCGGATCGTTTCCGGTGCGGGCCGCCGGTCGGGTGCGGGCGCCTCGAAGACGGCGAGATAGCCGACGCCGCCCTTCAGCCGCGTCAACGACACCTCGCGAAAGCCGACGGCCGCGAGTTCGCAGCGCAGAAGCTTCGGCGGCGTGCCGTGGCGCGAGGGGATCGCGTCGGCATCGACGATCCCGACCCGGCCGCCCGGCTTGATCGCGGCGGCGAGGTTCCAGAGCAGGCCGAAGGGCTGGGCGATCTCGTGGTACATGTGGACCAGCACGGCCGCATCGACCGAGCCGGTCGGCAGGCGCGGGTCGTGCGCCTCTCCGCGCACCACGGTGACGTTGGACAACCCCGATTCCGCGAGCCGGCGCTCCAGATCGGCGAGGTAGTCCGGCGTGATGTCCTGCGCGAGAATGCGCCCCTGCGGGCCGACGCGGGGGCTCAGGCGGAACACGTAGTAGCCGCTGCCCGCGCCGATATCGGCCACCGTCTCGCCGGGGGCGATCCGCATCAGGCGGGCGACCTGCCCCACCTCGTCGGCCTTGTCGCGCTCCCGCTCGTCCGCCCATTGCGGCGCGACGATCTCGGCGACCGGCCGGTCGGGCCGCGGGAATCGCTCGGCCGGCGCGCCGGGAGGCGCGAGCGGCTCGGCCGCGATGGCCGGAAGCGACAGGAGGACGAGGGCGGCGGCAAAGCGGATCATGCCGGCGTTCAACGCGCGAATGGGCGGAACGCACCGGCCGGCGCGAACCTTCGCGAACCGTCCCCGTTCTGTCGAGGCAGGCCCGAACCCAGACGCGAACGAGAGCTCCATGCACAACCCGATCCTTCGCAACGCGATTCTCGCGGCCTCCGCCGCTCTCGCACTGACGCTCCCCCCCGCGAGCCTCGCTCAGGCGCAGGGGATGCCCGGCGCGACGGTCGGGCTTCCCATGGGCTCGCCCGATACGTTCGGCCTCTCGACGGTGAACCGGCCGTCCGGATATTCCGCCGAGCCCTCTGCCGAGCCCGGCATGGAGCCGGCCGAGCGCCGCATCCGCCAGCGCCCGCAACGGCAGCTCAAGAGCCATCGGCATTCCCAACCGAAGCGGCGGGCGCCGATGGCCCGGCGCTGACCGTCGCGTCGGCACCATCGTTTTCCAGGGGCCGACCCTCGCACTTCTCAACGAGGATGGGGCGGGTCGCCTCCGTTGACCGGCCCGCCCGCCGCCGCCATCAAGCGGCATGAGCGAGCCCATTCTCCCCGGCACGGCGGCCCCCTGGCGGGCCACCGTCCTGACCCTCTACCCGGAGATGTTTCCCGGCCCGCTGGGTCATTCGCTGTCGGGGGACGCGCTGGGTCGGGGGACGTGGAGCCTGGAGCCGCGTCAGATCCGCGAGCACGGGCTCGGCCGCCACCGCAACGTGGACGACACGCCGGCCGGCGGCGGCGCCGGGATGGTGCTGCGCTGCGACGTGCTCGGCGCCGCCATCGACGCCGCGGCGTCGGCGGTCGATCCCCGCCCCCGCCTCCTCATGTCCCCACGTGGAAGGCCGTTGACGCAGAGCCGCGTACGGGCGCTGGCCGAAGGGCCGGGCGCCATCATCGTCTGCGGCCGCTTCGAGGGTGTGGACGAGCGGGTGATCGAGGCGCGCGCGTTGGAAGAGATCTCGATCGGCGATTACGTGCTCTCGGGCGGCGAGATCGCGGCCCTGGTGCTCATCGACGCCTGCGTGCGCCTGCTGCCCGGCGTGATGGGCAAGCACGCCTCGGGCGTCGAGGAGAGCTTCGAGGGCGGACTGCTCGAATACCCGCACTACACCCGGCCCCGAGAATGGGAGGGCCGGACGATTCCCGACGTGCTGATGGGCGGCAACCACGCCGCCATCGCCCGCTGGCGGTCCGAGCGCAGCCGCGCGCTGACGCGGGCGCGCCGGCCCGACCTGCTGAAGCGGGACGAACCTTAGAGGGATCGTCTACACATCTATTCTTCCGGCAACTGAACGATCGCTCCGTCACCGGCAGCACACAGGGCGCGGAATGCAAGAATGACCACTTGCATTGCGGCGCGTGATCCGTCATTTCCAGCGGCGGGACACCTCCCCCCAACGGGAGGCAACCATCTGGAAGGATGGATGACATGACGGCTCAAATGCCCGCCGCGCGTCCGCGCGTGCCTTATTTCTCGTCCGGCCCCACGACCAAGCGTCCCGGCTGGACCCTCGATGCCCTCTCCGGTGCAGCGCTCGGCCGCTCGCACCGCTCGGCCGTCGGCAAGGCCAAGCTCGCCGAGGCCATCGAGCTGACCCGCAAGGTTCTGCGCATCCCCGCCGATTACCGCATCGGCATCGTCCCCGGCTCGGATACCGGCGCCGTCGAGATGGCGATGTGGTCGATGCTCGGCCCGAAGACCGTCGAGGTCATGGCCTGGGATTCCTTCGGCGCCGAATGGGTCACCGACGCGCTCAAGGAACTCCGGATCGACCCGAAGGTGCATGTCGGCGAGCACGGCATCCTGCCCAAGCTCGATGCGATCGACACCAAGAACAACGACGTCGTCTTCACCTGGAACGGCACCACCGCCGGCGTGAAGGTCCCGCACGCCGACTGGATCGCCGACGACCGCGAGGGCGTCACGATCTGCGACGCGACCTCGGCCGCCTTCGCGATGCCGCTGCCGTGGGACAAGCTCGATGTCGTCACCTATTCCTGGCAGAAGGTGATGGGCGGCGAGGCCGCGCACGGCATGCTGATCCTCTCACCGCGCGCCGTGGCGCGTCTCGAGAGCCACACGCCGGCCTGGCCGATCCCGAAAGTGTTCCGCCTCACCAAGGGCGGCAAGCTGATCGAGGGCATCTTCAAGGGCGACACGATCAACACGCCCTCGATGCTCGCGGTCGAGGACTACCTCGACACCCTGAAATGGGCGCAGAGCATCGGCGGCCTCGACGCGCTGCATGCGCGGGCGGACGCCAATGCGCGGGTGATCCACGACTGGGTGGCGCGCACCCCCTGGATCGGCCACCTCGCGGTGGACCCGGCGACCTACTCGAACACCGGCGTCTGCCTCGTGATCACCGATCCGGACGTGCTCGCCAAGGGCGATGCCGCGGTGAAGGCGTTGGCCGCCGCCCTCGTCACGCGGCTGGAGCGCGAGGGCGTCGCCTTCGACTTCGGCGCCTACCGCGACGCACCGGCCGGCCTGCGCATCTGGTGCGGGGCCACCGTCGAGGCCTCCGACCTCGCGGCGCTCACCCCCTGGCTCGACTGGGCCTTCGCCCAGGAGAAGGCGGCGCTCGCCGCCGCCGCGGCCTGAGGGTCTGAGACGTCGTGATGGCCGGTCGCAGGACCGGCCATTTGCTTATCGACGCGCTCCAGCGATCCACCGGTCTTTTGTCCGCGCACGGCGCCGGCCGGACACGTCTCGCGCAATCGCGAGCGATCCTGCGCGCCTGCCCGACGCGAGGTGCTTCCATGCCCAAGCTTGCCACGAACAAGCCGAAAGTCCTGATCTCCGACGCCCTGTCCGACGCCGCCGTCCAGATCTTCCGCGATCGCGGCATCGAGGTCGATTTCCAGCCCGGCCTCGGCAAGGACAAGGACGCCCTGGCCGCCATCATCGGCCAATATGACGGTCTCGCCATCCGCTCCGCCACCAAGGTGACGGGCAAGCTGCTCGCCGAGGCCACCCGGCTGAAGGTGGTCGGCCGCGCCGGCATCGGTGTCGACAACGTCGATGTCCCAGCCGCGACCGCCAAGGGCGTGATCGTGATGAACACGCCGTTCGGCAACTCGATCACCACCGCCGAGCACGCCATCGCCCTGATCTTCGCGCTCGCCCGCCAGATCCCGGCGGCGGACGCCTCCACGCAGGCCGGCAAGTGGGAGAAGAACCGCTTCATGGGCGTCGAGCTGACGGCCAAGACGCTCGGCATCGTCGGCTGTGGCAATATCGGCGCCGTGGTCGCCGACCGGGCGATCGGACTCAAGCTGAAGGTCGTCGCCTACGATCCCTTCCTGACGCCGGAGCGCGCCGTCGAGATCGGCGTCGAGAAGGTCGAACTCGACGAATTGCTGGCGCGGGCCGACATCATCACCCTGCATGTGCCGCTCACCGACAAGACCCGCAACATCCTCTCGGAGGAAAACCTCGCCAAGACCAAGCGCGGCGTGCGCATCGTCAACTGCGCCCGCGGCGGCCTCGTGGACGAGAGCGCTCTCCGCGCCGCCTTGGATTCCGGTCATGTCGCGGGCGCTGCCCTCGACGTGTTCGTGACCGAGCCGGCGACCGAGAACCCGCTCTTCGGCCACCCGAACGTGATCTGCACGCCGCATCTCGGCGCCGCGACCTCCGAGGCGCAGGAGAACGTCGCGCTCCAGATCGCCGAGCAGATGGCGGATTACCTCCTCAGCGGCGCCATCACCAACGCGATCAACTTCCCCTCGATTTCGGCCGAGGAAGCGCCGCGCCTCAAGCCGTTCGTCGCCCTGTGCGAAAAACTCGGCTCGTTCCTGGGCCAGCTCACGGAAGCACCGATCAAGGGCATCCGCATCACCTACGAGGGCGCGGTGGCCGGGATGAACACCCGGGCGCTGACCTCGGCGGCGGTGACCGGCGTGCTGCGCCCGATCCTGCAAGAGGTGAACATGGTCTCGGCCCCCGTGATCGCGCGGGATCGCGGGATCGTCATCGACGAGATCAAGCGTGAGGGCGGGGCCAGCGACTACGAATCGGTGGTGCGCATCGCCGTGGATGCCGAAGACATGCCGCGCGACGCCGCCGGCACCGTCTTCAACGACGGCAAGCCGCGCATCATCGAGATCCGCGGCATCAACATCGACGCACCCTTCGCGCCGCTGATGCTCTACGTGCGCAACCACGACAAGCCGGGCTTCGTCGGCAGCTTCGGCACCGTGCTCGGCGAGGCCGGCGTCAACCTCGCGACCTTCGCGCTGGGCCGCGAGGCCGAGGGCGGCAACGCGATCGCCTTCGTGGCGGTCGATGCCGAGGTATCTCCCGAGGTTCTTAAGGCGATCGAAGCGATCCCGCAGGTGAAGCGTGTCCGCCCCGTACGCTTCTGAGGCCGGCAAGCCCCCGGCTGAGGCCGGCAAGCCCCCGGCGGACGATCCCGGCCGCCCCCTCGACAATGACGGCACGACGCTCCCCGCGCCGTCCCCCCTTGCCCCTGAACATGAGGATCGCGCGATGGCCCGCAAATTCACCGTTCGCTGCGCCTGGGACGAGGCGGCCGGCGTCTTCTTCGTGCACGACTCGCCGGTGCCGGGCCTCGCCACCGAGGCGCCGACCATGCCGGCCCTGCTGTGCAAGCTGCCCGGCATGATCCGCGACCTGCTCGGCCTCGAAGACGGCGCCTATATCGACATCTACGTCGAACGGGTGAACCGCTGAAGACGCCGTCCGAAAGACGGCCTCGGACGGCTTGACCGGCCGGGGCCATCCTGGCGACACAGTCGCGCGATGAGACATCGTCAGGCATCGCTCCGGACGGCCCTGGCCGCTGCCGAGCCGATGCTCTCACGCGCGAGCACCCCATGAAGATCGACGGCCGCCCCTACCGCACCATCTTCCCCGAGGCCGACGGCGATGCCGTCTCGGTCATCGACCAGACCCGGCTGCCCTTCGCCTTCGAACTGAAGCGGCTGGCGAACCTCGACGATGCGGCGGTGGCGATCCGTACGATGGTGGTGCGCGGCGCGCCCTTGATCGGCGTCACCGCCGCCTACGGCATGGCGCTGGCCATGCGGCAGGATGCGAGCGAGGCGGGGATCGAGCGAGCTTCCGCGACGCTCGCCGCGACCCGGCCGACCGCGATCAACCTGCGCTGGGCGCTCGACCGGATGGCCACCGTGCTGCGCCGCGCCCCGGAATCGGCGCGTGAGGCGCTCGCTTTCACGGAGGCCGCGTCCATCGCCGACGAGGACGTCGCGAGTTGCCGCGCCATCGGCGAGCATGGCGCCAAGATCCTGTCCGAGATCGCCGCCAAGAAGGGGGGGCCGGTCAACGTGCTGACCCATTGCAACGCCGGCTGGCTCGCCACGGTCGATTGGGGCACGGCGCTGGCGCCGATCTACGTGGCGCATGATGCCGGCGTGCCGGTCCACGTCTTCGTGGACGAGACCCGGCCGCGCAACCAGGGCGCGGCGCTCACCGCCTTCGAGCTGAACGCCCACGGCGTGCCGCACACCGTGATCGCCGACAATGCCGGCGGCCACCTGATGCAGCACGGGCAGGTCGATATCTGCATCGTCGGCTCGGACCGCACCACGGCGTCGGGCGACGTCTGCAACAAGATCGGCACCTACCTGAAGGCGCTGGCCGCCACCGACAACCGCATCCCGTTCTACGCGGCGCTGCCGTTCTCGACGATCGACTGGACCCTGTCCGACGGGGTGCGCGACATCCCGATCGAGGAGCGCGACGCCCGCGAGGTCACTCATCTCACCGGCCGCACCGACGACGGCGCCTTCGCCACCGTCGCGGTGGTCTCGCCCGGCAGCCCGGTGGCCAACCCGGCCTTCGACGTGACGCCCGCCCGCCTCGTCACCGGCATCATCACCGAGCGGGGCGTCTGCGACGCCTCCGAGGACGGCTTGGCCGGGCTCTATCCGGAGCGGCGCCGGGCCGCCTGAGTGTCTCCCACAAAGCTCCCGCCGCGCTGTCATCGCCGGAGCGAGAACGGTCGGAGACCGGGCGTTTTGTGAGGCCGTTTAACCAGCGGACCGTCAATCCTTCAGTGGATCGTGGCCCCAGTTCATCAGCGACAGCCGCCAGGGTGAGTCTTCGGTCTTGGACTTGTCCTCCGGTCCGCCCTGTTTGAGGTGGCGGTTCACGTAGCCGGTCACCTTCCTCATGTGGGCGTAGTCGTCGTCGCTGAGGTCGGCCTTCTTCTTGTGAAGGATCTCGACGATGCGGCGGCCCTCCTTGTGGCCGGTCGCCTCGCCGCCGTCCTTCTTCTGGCCGACCGATTGGCTCTCGTCGGTCTCGAGGAATGTCTCGAGGGCCGAGGCGGTCATGTTCACCGCGCCCTTGAAGTCCTTCCAGATCGCCTCGTGATCGTCTTTCTCGGCCATGGCGCCCCTCAATCCTCCCGGTATTCTCGGGGCGGGAACGGGGGCGTTTCGGAGGCGGTTCCGGCCTCAACCCGGCTGCGCGCTTGGGACGCGCGGCCGGCCGGCGCTCAGCCGCCGCCAGCGGATCACCAGCGCCACCGAGACCACGAGAAGACCGGCGCAGAAGCCCGCCCAGATCCCGCGTCCGCCCATACCGGCGCCCCAGGCCAGCGCCGCCCCGAGCGGCACACCGATGACCCAGTAGCCGAACAGCGCGATCAGCATCGGCACCTTGGTATCCTGCAAGCCGCGCAAGGCTCCCAGTGCCACCGACTGCACGCCGTCCGAGATCGCGAACAGAGCCGAGAAGATCAGGAAGCCGGCGGCGACGGGATAGACCTGGGCCGCGCCGGGTGCCTCGGTGTCGAGGAACAGCCCGATCAGCATATGCGGCGCGAAAAGCTGCACCAGCGCGCAGGCCACCATGAAGCCGAAGCCGAGCCAGAGCGCGACGGCGCCCGCGCGGCGCAGACCCGCCCGGTCCGCGGCGCCATAGGCGCGGCCGACCCGCACCGTCGCCGCCTGCCCGATGCCGTTGGGCACCATGAAGCAGGTCGCGGCGATCTGCAGCGTGATCGCGTGGGCGGCGAGCGGCAGCGTGCCGAAGGTGCCCATTGCCACCGTGGCCGCCTCGAACAACCCGGCCTCGGCGATGCCCGCCACGCCCATCGGCAGGCCGACCCGCACGACGCGGGCGAGGCGCTCGGCGTCGAAGCGCCAGAGGCGGGCGAACATGCGGTGGCGGCGGAGGCCCCCGTCGAGCCGGATCACCGCGACCAGGGCGGCGATCGCCAGGAACTCGGTGATCACGGTGCCGAGCGCGACGCCGACGATGCCGAGATCCGGCGGGCCGAAGGCGAAGAAGGCCCCCAGCGCGATGTTGAGCGGAAGCGCGGCGAGGCTCACGGCGAGCGGCGGCCCCGGGCGCTGGAGCGCGGCGAGCGCGCCTTTCAGCACCATGAAGGCGAGGGCGGGGAACATCCACCATTGCAGCACCCGCATGTACGCGCCGGCCTCGCGGGCGACGGCCGGCTCCTGGTGGAGCGCGATCAGCAGCCCTTCCGTGAACCAGAGCCCCGGCATCAGCGCGAGCGTCACGAGGAACCCGACCCACAGGCCTGCCCGAACCGTGCGCCGCACCTCGTCCGCCCCCGCGCCCGACGGCCTCCGCGACGAGGGGGGCGACGCTGGAGGTGAGGCCGATGCCGCCGATGAACAGCAGCAGGTAGAGGCTGGTGGCGAGCGCACCCGCGGCGATGGGCTCGGCGCCGAGCCGGCCGAGCAGCACCGCGTTCGAGGCGACCAGACCGTGCTGGGCGAGATTGATGAGGACGAGCGGGGCGGAAAGCCGGCAGGTCGCGCGCAACTCGTCCCACCAGGGCGAGGCCGGCGGCCGGCGCAGGCCGCTCGCCGCGAGGCTCGGTGAAACCGTCACGACATCCGTCCCCGTGTCACGAAGCGGGAGCCGGCGCACGGTCTCCCAAAAAGCCGCCGGACTGGCGCCGCCACAGGTCGGCGTAGAGCCCGCCCCGGCGGATCAGTTCGGCGTGGGTGCCTTCCTCGACGATCCGGCCGCTGTCGATCACGATCAGCCGGTCGAGCGCAGCGATGGTCGAGAGCCGGTGGGCGATGGCGAGCACGGTCTTGTCGCCCATCAGCGTGTCGAGCGCCTCCTGGATCGCCGCCTCGACCTGGCTGTCGAGGGCGCTCGTCGCCTCGTCGAGGATCAGGATCGGCGCGTCCTTGAGGATGACGCGGGCGATCGCGATGCGCTGGCGCTGCCCGCCCGAGAGCTTCACCCCGCGCTCGCCGACATGGGCTTCGTAGCCGCGCCGCCCCTTGTGGTCCACGAGATCGAGGATGAAGTCGTGGGCGTGCGCCAGCCGCGCCGCCTGCTCGACCTCGGCGTCGCTCGCATCCGGGCGGCCGTAGCGGATGTTGTCGCGGATCGAGCGGTGCAGCAGCGACGTGTCCTGGCTGACCATGGCGATGGCTTCGCGCAGGGAATCCTGGGTCACCCCGGCGATGTCCTGCCCATCGATCAGGATGCGCCCGCCCTCGACGTCGTGCAGGCGTAGCAGAAGCGCGGTGATGGTGCTCTTGCCCGCCCCGCTGACGCCGACGAGGCCGACCTTCTCACCCGGGCGGATGTGGAAGGACAGATCCTCGATGATGCTGGCATCACCCCGGCCATAGTGGAAATCCACGTTCTCGAAGCGGATGTCGCCCCCGGTGACGATGAGCGTCTTCGCATCGGGGGCATCGGTGAGGCCGTGCGGACGGGCGATGGTCTGCATGCTCTCCTGGATCACGCCGACATTCTCGAACACGCCGCGCACGGTCTGCATCACCCAGCCCGACATCGCCATGAGCCGCAGGATCAGCGCCAGACCGGCCGAGGCCTCGCCGGTCGTCAGCGCGCCGCGCTGCCACAGCGCGAAGCAGACGGCGGCGGTGGCGAACAGGAGCAGGCTGTTGAGCCCCGCCAGCAGGCTCGTCGTCAGCGTGGTGAGCCGGAACTGGTGGAGATAAGCGCGGGTGTGGGTATCGACCGCGTCGCGCACGGTGGCGCGCTCCTCGCGGTCGCGGGCGAAGAGCTTCACGGTCATGATGTTGGTGTAGCTGTCGACCACCCGGCCGATCAGGGTCGAGCGGGTCTCGGCGGTCAGATGCGAGCGCTTGCGCGCGCGCGGCACGAACCACCACGTCAGCCCGGCATAGGCCACCACCCAGAGGACGACGGGAAGCGCCAGCCAGCCCGAGATCGAGGAGAACAGCCCGATCGCGGTGACCGCGTAGATCGCCACGTAGAGCAGCGTATCGATGAACACGACCGCGAGTTCGCGCACCGCCGGCCCGACCTGGACCGTGCGGTTGGCCAGCCGCCCGGCGAAATCCGCCTGGAAGTACGAGAGCGAGTGGCCAAGTGTGTAGAGATGCGTGCGCCAGCGGATCTGGTTGGTCGATTGCGGCACGATGAGCTGGTTCGAGGCCAGTTCGTGCAGGAAGGCCGCCAGCGGGCGCACCACGAGGAGCAGCAACGCAGCGAGCGTCAGCGGCACGGCGTTGTCGGAGAGGACGGTGGTGCGGTCGGCCGCGTTCATCAGGTCGATGAACCAGCGCATGAGCAGATAGAGCGAGGCCTCGATCCCGCCCGCGATCACGGCGATGACGAACAGGGCCGCCAGCGCGAAGCGGATCGGCCGCAGATAGAAACCCGCGAAGCCGAGCACCGTCTTCGGCGGCATGCGCCGGTCATCGAAGGGCGCGAACGGATCGATGCGACGCTCGAGCCAATCGAGGAACATGTTTTTTGGGACCAAGTCAGGAATGAGAGGCTCAGGTAAGGCTCCTTGACGCCGGGCCAACCCCGCGCCCATGCCGCAGGCAAGACCCTGCCCCGCCTTGTCCCTTCGAAAACCCCCACCGCCGATGCTGCGCCTCGCCCTCTACCAGCCCGACATCCCGCAGAACACGGGAACGATGCTGCGCATGGCCGCCTGCCTCGGGATCGCGGTGGAGATCATCGAGCCGGCGGGCTTCGACGTGTCCGACCGGCACCTGCGCCGCTCGGGGCTGGACTATCTCGACCACGTCGCGATCACCCGGCACCGTTCCTGGGACGCCTTCGAGGCGTGGCGGCGCGTGGCCGGGATCCGCCTCGTGCTCGCCACCACCACCGGCTCTGTGCCCTACACGCAGCACGCGTTCCGCGACGGCGACTGCCTACTGATGGGCCGCGAATCCGCCGGCGTGCCGGAGGCGATCCACGCGGCCGCCGATGCCCGTGTCGTCGTGCCAATCCGGCCGGGTCTACGCTCGCTCAACGTCGCGGTCTGCGCCGCGATGATGCTGGGCGAGGCGATCCGGCAGGTGGGGTGACGGAGGCGATCGATCGTGCCGCCGAACGAATCGACGAGCCTGCCGCGCATCGCGTCCCACGCCCGCCCTCGAAATGCGCGACCTTCGACATCGAACGGAGACGCGATGACTTCATAAAACGCGGCTTTATCGACTCTCGATGATCGCCGAGCGCTCGCCAGCCATTAAATATGTTAACTTCAATTTTACTCAATCACCGCGTTATCGATTCGAGTTATCTCTCGATAAGGCCGGTATCACGATGCATTTTTTCAGAAACTCCAAGTTGATTATCAAGATCGCCCTGCCACTCCTTTTGACACTTATGGTCAGTACCGGCCTCATCGTCTATGCGCGCGACGTGATGCGCAGCCTGTCTGAGCAGACGGTCCGAATCGTCGATGTCCAAGCAGTGCGCCTGAACGCACTGATGCACCTGCGCGGCGGCATTACCGAGGCGGCGGTCATGGACCGCAACATGCTGCTCGAAAGCAATCCGGAGAACAGATCGCGCTTCCGGATCAAGCAGCAGGCCGGCATGACCGAGGCGCGCGAAGCGACCGACCGGCTCCTCGCCGCGGCCGAAACGCCGGAGCGGCGGGCCACCAACATAGCCCTGCGCAAGGATGTCGACGGCTTCTTTGAATTGCTCGACCGCGTGTACGATCTCGGCATGCGTCAGCAGGGTGACGAGGCGTTCCGGATCGCGCGCGACGTCGGAATCCCGGCCCGGCTCAAGCTGAACGAGTGGATGCAGAGCCGGGCCACGATCCTGCACAATGAGCTGGCCACGGCGAAGACTCAGGCGATCGAAGCCGCCGATCGCGGAACCTATACACTCATCGGGTTGGCGACCGTCGGCCTGCTGGGCGCCATGACACTGGCCGGCCTGATCACCGTGTTCGCGGTGACCCGCCCGCTCGGCCGCTTGGTCAACGTCCTGCAGCGTATGGCGGGCGGGGAGACCGACGCCGAAATCAACGAGGCCACCCGCGGCGACGAGATCGGTGCCGTCGGTCGGGCCGTCGAGGGCATCAAGGCCATGGTGGCCCGCAAGGCCGCCGAGGAGGCCGAGGTGCGCCGGCGTACGGACGACGCCGCGGCGGCAGAGCGCAAGCGCACGATGATCGAGCTGGCCGACGGCTTCGAGGCGGCGGTCGGCGGCATCGTCGGCATGGTCTCCTCCTCGGCGACGGAATTGCAGGCCACCGCGCAGCAGATGACCGCGAGCGCGACCGAGACCGCAACGCAATCCACCACGGTCGCTGCCGCCGCCGAGGAAGCCGCCTCCAATGTCGGCACGGTTGCGGCCGCCGCCGAGGAGCTCGGGGTTTCGGTTCAGGAGATCGGCCGTCAGGTTCAGGGCTCCGCTGGCCTGGCGCAGGCGGCCGTGGGCGAGGCCGACCAGACCACCCATCTCGTCCAGGCTTTGCGGACCACCTCGGCCCGGATCGGCGACATGGTCGGCCTGATCTCCAACATCGCCTCCCAGACCAACCTCCTGGCGCTGAACGCGACCATCGAGGCGGCGCGGGCGGGCGAAGCCGGCCGCGGCTTCGCGGTCGTGGCGTCCGAGGTGAAGGAACTGGCCAGCCAGACGGCGCGCGCCACCGAGGAGATCTCGGGTCAGATCGGCGAGATCCAGGGGGTTACGGATCAAGCGGTCACGGCGATCGGCGCGATCACGAGCCGGATCCGGGAGATCAACAACGTCGCGACCGGCATCGCCGCCGCCGTCGAGCAACAGGGTGCCGCCACGCAGGAAATCGTGCGCAACGTGGCGCAGGCATCGACCGGCACCTCAGAGGTGACGCGCAACATCTCCGGTGTGGCCCAGGCTTCCGAAGAGACCGGCATCGCCGCGAGCCAAGTCCTCACCTCGTCCGCCGAGCTGTCGCAACAGTCCGAACATCTGTCGGCGGAAGTGCAGCGCTTCCTCGCAACCGTCCGAGCCGCCTGACCCACACACCACGACACGACGGAGAGACCTCGCCCCGACGGGCGGGGTCTTTTTTGTTGCCGCTTGGGTCCGGTGACCGGCGAGTCGCGAGGCGACGCCAATCCGCCGGGTGGGACCGATGTGCCTCTGCACACCCACGGCGAGCAGATACCCTCAAATGTTACATCCGGAGCGTGTGCGGCGCTTGAAGACACCATAGCGGTGTTTTAGGTTCGATTCGTGACCCGCTCAGGAACCCTTCCCTCTCGCCTGACCTACCGGCTCCTTCCCGAGCCGGCCGATCTCGATGCGGTCCGCGCCATGCTGGCGGCCTATCGGCGGATGCTCGTTCTGCTCGAGGAGATCCGCCGGGAGCATGGTTTGCGGGCCAACGTCGTCGCCCTGATCGAGCACGGTTACGGACGCGTGCGTGACGAGACCGGGCTGCCGGCCCGCCTCGTGACGCTCGGCATCCGCGACTTCGCGCAGCGCGCCGCCGGGTTCGACCCCGAGACCGTCACGTCGATACCGCTCGACGACAAGCTGTTCAGCGTGAAGGGCGCCTCGGAGATCGCGCTCACGACGATGAACGGCCGGCGCACGATGCCCTACCGCGTCGAGGGCTATGACGGCCCCTGGCGCGAACTCTCCAGTGCCCGCCTCACGCTCGCGGGCGACGCGCTCACCATCCAGGTGGGCGTCTCCGTCACCGCACCGAAGGAGGAGACCCGCATGACCGAGAACATCCTGACCCGCGTCGGCCGGATCATCGGCGGCCTGTCCAACGCCGCCCTCGACGCGGTGGAGGACCGCAACGGCCTCGCGATCGCGGAGCAGGCGCTTCGCGAGATCGATGCGGTGATCCACGAGGCGCGGCTCGACCTCGGCAAGATCAAGGCCGAGGAGCACCGCCTCTCCGCCCGCCGCGGCCAGCTCGACGGCGAGCGGACGGCCCTGCCCGAGAAGCTGTCGCTGGCGCTGTCGAGCGGGCGCGAGGATCTGGCGCGGGCCGGCATCAGCCGTCAGCTCGACTTGGAAAGCCAGATCGAGGCGATCGATTCGAGTCTCGCGGACGTGGCCGAGCGCCACGAGGCGGCCTCGAAGGCGATGCAGGCGGCCACCGCCGCCCGGCGCGATGCCGAGCACCGGATCGCGTTGCTGCGCGCGCCCGCCCCGCGGAACGCGGACACGCTCGCCGGCTACGGCGGCGAGGACGCGGCCCGGGCCCGCCAGCTCGAACAGTCGCTGCGGGCCATCGACCGGGTCAGCGGCACGGCCTCCGCCCCAGCCGATCCGTCGATCGAGGATCTCGACCGCCTGCACCGCGACCACACCATCGAACAGCGCCTCGCCGCGCTGAAGCAGGGCCGATCTTCGTGAGCGCGCTGGCCGCGCCCGCCCTCTTCCCCTTCACCCTGGCCGCGGCGGTGATGGCCGGCCTCGTCGCGGTGGAGGTGCTCTCGCTTCTCGTCGGGCACTCGCTCTCGGAACTGGTGGAGGGCGCCCTCGGCCACGAGGCCGGCGCCCCGACGGGAACCGACGGCGTCGGCGCCGCCGCGGACGCGCACGGGCCGTTCTCGCCGGCCGCGCTGATGTCGTGGATCAATCTCGGCCGGGTGCCCTTCCTGATCCTGCTGATCCTCGGGCTTGCCGTCTTCGCGCTGGCGGGCTTCGCCCTCCAGGGGCTCGCCGCCGCGCTCCTCGCTCCCCTGCCCGCGCCGGCCGCGATCCTGCTCGCGGGCGCGGCGACGCTGCCGGCTTTGCGCGTCTCGACCAAGGCCATCGCCCGGCTGATCCCGCGGGACGAGAGCTACGTCGTCACCGCCGACGACCTGATCGGCGCGACGGCGGAGGTCACCCTCGGGCCGCTGGATCAAGGCCTTCCGGGCCAAGTCCGGGCGGTGGACCGCCACGGCAATATCCACTTCCTGCGCACCCGCGCCGCCCCCGGTGCCCCGGCCATGGAAGCCGGCGCCCGCGTCCTGATCGTGGACCGGGCTGACGCCGTCTACGTCGCGGTGCCCGCCGCGCCGGATCTCTGATCGCTTTTTCTCTCCCCACCGAAAGGGTCGCTCACGATGGATATGGTCAGCCCCGGCATCGTCAACCTGCTGGTGATCGCCGGCATCATCGTCGTCGCGCTGCTCGGCATCGGCTTCGTGTTCAGCCGGCTTTATCGGCGCACGACGCGGGACACCGCCTTCGTCCGCACGGGTCTGGGCGGGCGCAAGGTCGTCGTCGATGGCGGCGCGGTGCTGCTGCCGGTGTTCCACTCCATCGCCATGGTGAACCTCAACACCCTGCGGCTCGAAGTGAAGCGCTCAGGGAATGAATCCCTGATCACCAAGGACCGTCTGCGGGCCGACATCACCGTCGAGTTCTACGTGCGCGTGGAGCCCAAGGAGGAGTCGATCGCGCTCGCCGCCCAGACGCTGGGTGACCGCACCAACGACGCGATGCTGCTGCGCGAGCTGATCGAGGCGAAGTTCGTCGATGCCCTGCGCGCGGTCGCCGCCGGCATGACCCTGCCCGACCTTCAGGAGAAGCGCGCCGCCTTCGTGAAGGGCGTGCAGGAAGCGGTCTCGGGCGATCTGCGCCACAACGGCCTCGAACTCGAATCCGCCTCGCTGACGCGCCTCGACCAGACCTCGATCGAGCACTTCAACCCCGACAACTCGTTCGACGCGGAGGGCCTCGCCCGGCTGAAGGAGATCACCGAGCAGCGCCGCAAGGAGCGCAACGCCACCGAGCGCGACGCCGAGGTCGCGGTGGCCGAGAAGGACCGCGAGACCGCGCTGAAGCAGCTCGAGATCAAGCGCACGACCCGCGAGGCGCAGCTCGCCCAGGAACGCGACATCGCCAACAAGACCGCCGAGACCCGCGCCGAGACGGCGCAGGCCGAGCAGCGCGCCCAGCAGAGCGAGGAGACCGCCCGGATCGAGCGCGAGCAGGCGGTGCGCCTGCGCGAGGCCGAGGCGCGCAAGAACTCGGAGGGCGCGCGGATCGAGGCGGATCTGGCGATCGCCCAGCGCAACGCGGAGGCCGAGCGCGAGCGCCAGCTCATCCTTCAGGACAATGCCATCAAGATCGCCGAGCGCTCGCAGAAGGAATCCGAGGCCCGCGCCGCCGCCAAGACCGCCGAGGCTCTGGCCGTGGCGGCCGAGGAGCGTGTGGCCACGGCGAAAGCCAAGGAGATCGCCGAGCGCGAGCGCGAGATCGCGGTGATCGCCGCCAAGCGCGAGGCGGAGCGGGATGCCACCGGCGTCACCGTCACGGCGGAGGCCGAGCGGCGCGCGGCGGAGGACCGGGCCAACGCCATCACAACGCTGGCCGAGGCCGAGGCCACCGCCGCCGCCTCCAAGGCGGAGGCCATCGCCCAGCTCGGCCGGGCCGAGGCCGAGCGCGAGCGGGTGATGAACGAGGCCCGCAACGCCCTCTCGGCCGAGGCGCGCACCTACGAGACCGGGCTGAAGCGCCTCGGCATCATCCCTGACGCGCTGCGCGAGAGTATGCGGGCGGTGGAGAAGATCGACTCGATCCGCATCTTCGACGCGGGCGGGATGATGGGCGGCAACGGCGCGGGCGGCGTCTCGGCGAGCCTCGGCGACAGCCTGTCCGGCCACCTGCTGCGCTACCAGTACAACAGCCCGATCCTCGGGGCGATCCTGAACGAGGCGGGCTTTTCCGAGGGCAAGGGCAGCCTCGACACGCTGGTCGGCGGGCTGCGGAACGGAACGGCCGTCGCGCCGGCCGCTAACGGCCATGCCGGCGCGGCCGAGTGACCGAAAAGAAACAGCGAAGCAGGAATGTGCACAGGCATGATCCTCCCGAAGACCATGCCCGATGCTTGAAGTAAAACACGGATCACTTTGAAGACTTGAATCTTTCTATTTCCAGAAACGCAACCTGTGTTGCGAAGCCCAGCCCCTCGTTCTAGCTGCCTCCTCAGCGAACAACGAAACTGGGTTCCCGGATGTCGCCTGCGTTGCGTGATCGACTGCGTTACGGCGTTGCCGCTTTTCTCGCCGGCACGGCCGCCCTCGGTTCGTCCGGCGCGGCGTGGGCGCAGGAAGCGGTGACGCTGGAAACGCTGAGCGTCGAGGGTTCGGGCCGGGGCGGCAGCGGCCCCGGCAGGTCCGGCACCGAGAGCGCCTTCGGTCCGGTCCCCGGCTATGTCGCGCAGCGCAGCGCCACCGGCACCAAGACGGACACGGCGTTGAAGGAGACGCCGCAATCGATCTCGGTCGTCGGCGAGCAGCAGGTCCGCGAGCAGGCCGCCACCAGCGTGCAGGAAGCCCTGCGCTACACCGCGGGCATCGCGGCGGAAGCCTATGGCCCGAGCACCCGCGGCGACTATCCGCGCATTCGCGGCTCGAACGCGGCGATCTTCCTCGACGGCCTGCGCCTGAAGGACCCCGACGTCTTCAACGAGCCTCGCCCCGATCCCTACACTCTGTCGCGCATCGAGGTGCTGCGCGGCCCCGCCTCGACCCTCTACGGGTCGAGCCCCGTCGGCGGCCTGATCAACCTCGTGTCAAAACGTCCGCTCGACGTGCCCTACACCGAAGCCGGCGTCCGCTTCGGCAATTTCGGCTGGAAGGAAGCCTTCACGGATTCGACCGGGCGCCTCACCGAGGACGGGCAGTTCCTCTATCGCTTCGTCGGCGTCGGGCGGCTCGCCGACGCGCAGACCGATTTCGTCGCCAACGACCGCTACGTCATCAACCCCTCGGTCACGTGGCGCCCCTCCGCCGACACGAGTTGGACCCTGATCGGCCTGCACCAGAAGGACGCGTTCGGCGCCTCCGACGCGTTCCTGCCGCGGGAGGGCTCGCTCTATGCCGGCCCGAACGGCTTCATTCCGCTGAGCCGCTTCACCGGCGACCCGAACTTCAACCGCTACGAGACCGAGACGAGTTCGATCACCAGCCTGTTCGAGCACCGTTTCGACGACAGCCTGATCCTGCGGCAGAACCTGCGCTACAGCCACATCGACGGCACGTACCAGTCGGCCTACGGCAACGTGTACACGCTGACGCCGAGCGCCAGCCTGCCGAACGCCCCGTTCCTCGACCCGGCCCGCCGGACGGTCGACCGGTTCACCTACCGCGTCAGCTCGGTCAAGGACCGCATCACCACCGACACCAACCTTCAGGGCCGCTTCGACACCGGGCCGGTCTCGCACACGGTGCTCGGCGGCGTCGATTTCCGCCAGCAATGGGACAGCACGCGGACCGGCTTCGGCACCGATGCCCGCCCGTTCGACCTCTACGCGCCGGTCTATGTCGGCGTGACGCCACCGGATCTCGGCGTGCCGACCGCGCTCTCGCAGAGCCAGACCGGCCTCTACCTTCAGGATCAGATCAAGTTCGGCCAATGGATCGTGCTCGCCACCGTGCGGCACGACTGGGTGAACAGCGCGACGCGCGGCGCCGAGAGCGTCGCCGGCGAGGCCACCACCGGCCGCATCGGCCTGATGTACGCCTTCGAGAACGGACTGACCCCTTACGTCTCCTACGCGACCTCGTTCACCCCGATCTTCGGCGCCAATGTCTGCGCGGGCGGGGCCTGCCGGCCGATCGAGGGCGAGCAGATCGAGGGCGGCTTCAAGTACAACCCGACGCCCTGGTTCGCGGTCAACGCGGCGATCTACGACACGGTGGAGCGCAACCGGCTCACCCCCGATCCGAGCGGCCTGCCGATCTCGATCCAGACCGGAAAGGTCAAGATCCAGGGCGGCGACATCGAGGCGATCGCGACGATCGACAACGACACCAACATCATCGCGAGCTACGCCTATACCGATGCCCGCTACGCGGCCGGCGACAACGCCGGAGCGCGGGTCGAGACGCAGCCGCTGCACCTCGCCTCGCTCTGGGTGACGCACCGCTTCACCCTGGCGGACGTGCCCGGCAGCTTCCTCGTCGGCGGCGGCGTGCGCTACATCGGCGAATCGTTCGACGGCTCGCTCAACAGCTTCAACACCCCGGCCGTGACGCTGGCCGACGCGCTGATCGGCTGGGAGGACGCGCATTGGCGCGCCCAGCTCAACGTGTCCAACATCGCCGACACCAAGTATCTCTCGACCTGCCTCGCCCGCGGCGATTGCTTCGTCGGCACGCGGCGCACGATCCTGGGCAGCCTGACCTACAAGTTCTGAGCCCGAATTGACGGATCGCCCACCGAGTGGGAAAGCCTCTCCATGGCTGATGTGACGGCACCCCCCCTCCCCTCACCCGACGATCTCGCCGCGCTGAAGAGCGAGGCGGGGGCGTGGTTTTCCACCCTGCGCGACCGGATCGTCGCCGCGCTGGAGACCCTGGAGGCGGAGGCCGAGGGGCCGTTCCACGAGGATGCGCCGAGAGAAGCGGGGAAATTCGAAAAAACGCCGTGGCAGCGCACGGACCATAGCGGCACGCCGGGCGGCGGCGGCGTCATGGCGATGCTGAAGGGCCGCGTGTTCGAGAAGGCCGGCGTCCACATCTCGACCGTCCACGGCGAGTTCGCACCGGAATTCCGCGCGCAGATGCCGGGGGCGGCCGAGGATCCGCGCTTCTTCGCCACCGGCATCTCGCTGATCGTCCACCCCTGGAACCCGAACGTTCCGACGGTGCACATGAACACCCGCTTCGTCGTGACGACGAAGGCGTGGTTCGGCGGCGGGGCCGACCTCACGCCCGTGCTCGACCGGCGCCGGACGCAGGAGGATCCCGACACGCAGCTCTTCCATGCCTGCCTGCACGAGGCCTGCGAGAACCATGCGCCGGCCGCGGACTACGAGAAGTACAAGGCGTGGTGCGACGAGTATTTCCACCTGAAGCACCGCAACGAGCCCCGCGGCATCGGCGGCATCTTCTACGACTATCACTGGACCGGCGATCCGCAGGCCGATCTCGCCTATACCCGCGATGTCGGACAGGCGTTTCTCAAGGCCTATCCGGAGATCGTCCGGCGCAATCTCGCCAAATCCTGGACCGAGGCCGACCGGGAAGAGCAGCAGGTGCGGCGCGGGCGCTACGTGGAGTTCAACCTGCTCTACGACCGCGGCACCATCTTCGGCCTGAAGACCGGCGGCAACGTCGCCTCGATCCTGTCCTCGCTGCCGCCGACCGTGCGCTGGCCCTGACCCGAACGCGGGTCCACAAATCGGCCGACTCGTTTATGACGTGACGCCATGGCCGAGTCCCCGCTTCCCACCCGTTTCGCCCCGCAGCAGGACGAGGCGCTCAAAGCCATCGCCCGCTGGCGCAAGGAGGGCGGCTCCCAGGTCTTCCGGCTGTTCGGCTATGCCGGTACCGGCAAGACCACGCTGGCCCGCCGCATCGCCGACGACGTCGACGGGCCGGTCGTGTTCGGCGCCTTCACCGGCAAGGCGGCCTCCGTCATGCGCCAGAAGGGCTGCGAGGACGCGGCGACGATCCACTCGCTGATCTACCGCAGCAAGGAGGGCGACGAGGGCGGGCCGACCTTCACCCTTAACCGCTCCGGCCCGGCGGCCAAGGCCGACCTCATCGTCATCGACGAGTGCTCGATGGTCGATTCCGACCTCGGCCACGATCTCCTCTCCTTCGACAAGCCGGTTCTGGTGCTGGGCGATCCCGCCCAGTTGCCGCCGGTGCGCGGGGGCGGCTTCTTCACCGAGGCCGAGCCCGACGTGATGCTCACCGACGTCCACCGGCAGGCTGCCGACGACCCGATCGTGCGCATGGCGATGACGATCCGCGAGGGCGGCCGGCTCGAAGTGGGCGAGTACGGCGAGAGCCGGGTGGTGCGCCGCCGCGATATCGACCCGGCCCAGGTGCTCGATTGCGATCAGGTCCTGGTCGGCCTCAATCGGACGCGGCGCCTCTACAACAACCGCCTGCGGGAGCTTGCCGGCCACACCGACCCGATGCCGTCGGTGGGGGAGAAGCTGGTCTGTCTTCGGAACGACCGCACCAAGGGTCTGCTCAACGGCTCGACCTGGACGGTGCAGGCCCTGCGCGCCCCGCCCCGCCCCGACACGATCCGCCTCGACGTGGTCCCGGAGGACGATCCGGCGGTGCGCCGCCGGGCCGTGGACATCAAGGTGCTGCGGCAGGTGATCGAGGGCTCGGAGGAGGAGATCCCGCTCTTCCTGCGCCGCGAGACCGACGAGTTCACCTACGGCTACGCGCTCACCGTCCACAAGGCGCAGGGCTCGCAATGGGACAAGGTGGTGCTGTTCGACGAATCCTACGCGTTTCGCGAGCACCGGGCGCGCTGGCTCTATACCGGGCTGACGCGGGCGGCGCAGGCGATCACCGTGGTGGTGTAAGAGCCTTACCGTGCGGCCCGGAAGCGCAACCCCTCTCCCCGCACGCGGGGAGAGGGGACGAGGTCAGCCCCGATTGAGATCTTCCGAAAACCCGATTCACCACGTGCGGAGATGAGGAACGCCATTCTCCGCATGACCTACGGAGAATGGTTCACCCTCACCCGGCCGCCCGCGCCTCCACCGCCGCGAGCAGCGTACAGAGCGCCACCGCCTCGGCGGCCTTGCGCACGGCGTCGAGACCCGGAAAGGTCGGCGCGATGCGCAGAGTCCGGTCGTGCGGGTCCTTGCCGTAGGGGTGGGTCGCGCCGGCGGGCGTCAAGGCGATGCCCGCCTCGCCCGCGAGTTGGACGACCCGCGAGGCGGTGCCGTCGGTGACATCGAGCGTGATGAAGTAGCCGCCGAGCGGCCGGCTCCAGCCTGCGACGTCCCAGCCGTCGAGGCGGGCGGCGAAGGCCTCCTCCACCGCGGCGAATTTCGGGGCGATCAGGGCGCGGTGCCGCTCCATATGTGCGGCGATGCCGGCGGCGTCGCGCAGGAAGCGGACGTGGCGGAGCTGGTTGAGCTTGTCCGGCCCGATGCTGCGGCGCCCGGCCTGGGCGAGATACCACTTCACGTTCGCGGGCGAGGCGGCCAGCATCGCGAGGCCCGCACCCGCCAGCGTCACCTTCGAGGTCGAGGCGAACACGATCGGCCGGTCGGGGTTTCCGGCCTCGGCACAGGCCTCCAGGATGTTGGGAAGCGAGGGCCGCGCCTCGGTGAGATGATGCACCGCGTAGGCGTTGTCCCACAGGATGCGGAAATCGGGCGCCGCGGCCTTCAGCGAAGCCAGCCGCCGCACGGTCTCCTCGGAATAGGTCTCGCCGCTCGGGTTCGAGTATTGCGGCACGCACCAGATGCCCTTCACCGAAGGGTCGGCGGCCTCGCGCTCGACCGCCTCCATGTCCGGCCCCTCCCCCGTCATCGGGATCGGGATCATGCGGATGCCGAAGCCCTCGCACAGGGTGAAGTGGCGGTCGTAGCCCGGGACGGGGCAGAGGATCGTGATCGGCTCCTGCTTCGACCACGGCCCCGCGCCGCCGGGCACGCCCTTCAGCAGCGCGTAGACGAGCACGTCGTGCATCAGCGCGAGGCTCGAATTGTTGGCGATCACGATCTGCTCCGGCGGCGCGCCGAGCACCGGCGCGAACAGCGCGCGGGTCTCGGGCAGACCCTGCAGGTTGCCGTAATTGCGCGCGTCGGTGCCGTCCTCGGCGGTGGTGTCGCGGTTGCCGGGCAGCGCCAGCATCTCGGCGGCAAGGTCGAGCTGATCGGAGGCGGGCTTGCCGCGGGTCATGTCGAGCTTGAGCCCCTGCGCTTTCAGGACTTCGTACTCGCCGCGCAGGCCGGAGCGCAGCTCCGTCAGAGCCTTGGGCGACAGGGTGGACAGCGACGGCATGGGATTCCTCGTAGTGGTGCCGGCCCGCGTTCGAGCCCGCGAATGGGCCCCGGTCAAGGCGGCTCCGGCGGAAAGCAGTGGGGCGACGGCCGCCCGCCGCTCGAGCGCCGCCGACATCAGCCCCCGGAACGAACCGAACCGACGGCACGGAGACCATGCCGTGAACCCAAGGTCACAGTGTGGCGCCTCTGCCACGCGCGCCGATGCAACGTGACCAAACTCCTAACGCCGCCCTCCCGCCGGGGACAGCTTTAACGCGTCGTTAACCATTCCAACCAAAAAGCTAAAACCGTCAAATGTTGAAAGTAAGCGGAACGCGGAGAGTGTCGAGCGAAAGCCGATACGCTCTCACCTTCGCCAACCGACAGCATTCGAAAGCCTTCCGAATTTCAATCGGCCATGGCGCGGCGCGACGGACAGTCGCGCCGGACGCGATGACCCCGCAGTTCCTCGCACACCTTCGAGCACTGACGATGTATATCGTTGTCGACGAGCAGCAGACCGTGACCGACCACTACGTCGCCGGGTTCGGCGCGGAGGGCGTGAAGGCGCAAGGGTTGGCCATCGGGTCCATGAAGGATTGGCTCGACGCCGCGCCGCGGATCGACGTCGAGGCGATCGACGGCTTCCTGATCGGCGATTGCGCCGACCGCGCCTCCTGCACCGTGGCGATCCGCTCGCTCAGCCGGGCGCCGATCATCGCCCTCAACGAGACCCGCTCGCTCGAGCAGACCCTGGCGCTGTTCACCGTCGGCATCGACGACGTGGTGCGCAAGCCCGTCCATGTCCGCGAGATCATCGCCCGCGCCACCGCGATCCGTCGCCGGACCGGCCGGGGCGTCGAGCCGGCGCCGGCCCCCGACCGGGCGGGCCGCCTCAAGGTCTATACCGACGGGCGCGACCCGGAGATCGACGGCGCCTGCCTGATCCTGCCCCGGCGCGAGCGCCACATCCTCGAATATCTCTCGAAGAACCGCGGCCGGCAGGTGACCAAGGGCCAGATCTTCACGGCGGTCTACGGCGACCTCGACACCAGCGTCGAGGAGAGCGTGGTCGAGGGCCATATCAGCAAGCTGCGCAAGAAGCTGCGGATGCGCCTCGGCTACGATCCGATCGAGGCCAAGCGGATGGCAGGCTACACTTTCGTCGGCTGAAGAATCCGCACACGATCCTTCCAAGATCTTTCCATGAAAAAGGCCGCACTCGGTGAGAGCGCGGCCTTTTTCTACGACGGGCGGTGTCCCAGCCGCGCGAGCGGCTGGGACGTCTCAGCTTAGCGGAACAGCGACAGAACGTTCTGGCTGCCCGAGTTGGCGATCGAGAGAGCCTGCACCGCGAGCTGCTGCTGCGTCTGGAGAGCCTTCAGCTTGGTCGACTCCTCCTCGATGTCGGCATCGACCAGGGTGCCGATGGTGCGGTCGTTGGCCTTCATCAGGGTGTCGACGAAGGTCTTCTGGCCGTCGATCTGGGTCTTGTTGGCACCGAGCTTGGTGCCGGCGTTGGTGACCGAGGCGATGGCCTTCTCGACCTGGGTGATGATGTTCTTGAGTGTCGTGTCGCCGGTGGTCCCGACGAGCCCGGCAATGTTGATGCCCGTGCCGCCGGTGCCGATTTCGCCGATGGAGAAGGTGGTCGTCGCATCGACCGTGTCGAGGATACCCTTGGCGTTGGTCGTGCCTGCGGCCGTGCCCTTGCCGGTGAGTCCGCTGGTGCCGGTGGTGGAGTCGGCCGCGGTGAAGCCGAAGCTGGCGACATCCGCGCCGTTCAGCGTGATCGTGGTCGAGCCGCCGGCATTGGAACCGAACGACAGGGCACCGCCAGCGAAGGAGACCCGCGCCTTGCTGCCTGCCGACTTCAGCTGGGCGTTGATCATCGCGGCGACGTCGTCGCCGTTGACGGCCGTGTTGGCGGCCGAGGTCGCGTCGCTGCCGAGCGCGGAGAAGGATGCGGAGTTGAGGGTGACCGTCTTGACGCCGGCGCCGTCGTTGACGGTCAGGACCTTGGCGGTCGTCACGTCGAGGGCAGCGAGGGCCGTGCCCGTCATGAAGCCGGAGAAGGTGCCGAAACCGACATCCGCCGCGGCGAACTTACCGTTGGCGACCGCGTTGTTCGTCACCGAGACCTGGGCATTGGTACCCGCGCCGGTCGCCGCCGTCTGGAAGGACAGGCGGCCCGCCGTGTCGAGGCTCGCCGTGACCTTTCCGGACATCGCCGCGCTTGCGGCGATCTGATTGTTCACTGCGCTCAGGAACTCGTCGGTCGTGACCTTGGTCAGATCCTTGGCGGCCGACATCATGGTGTTCTTGTCGAGGACGATGTCGACGCTGGCACCGGTGCCGAGCGTGACGGTGAAAGAGACCTGCTTCGACTTGCCGGCGGTGACGGTGGCGAAGTCGACGACGCCGCCCGGGGAGAAGGCCGAGGTGCCGGTCAGCGACTGGGCGCCGGTGACCTTACCTTCGGTCGCGGCCGTGTTCACGGTCGAGGTCGCGACGTCGTAGAGCTTGATCGCGTTGACGTCGATGCCGATCATCGAGAAGCCGACGGTGCCCGTCGGGCTCCGCGAGAAGCCGGCGACGACGTTCTGGGTTGCTTGATAGCTGGTGTTGGTCGCGGAGGAATCGACCGAGAGCCAGTTCTGACCGGACGAGGTCGAAGAATCGGCGGTGGCCTTCATCTTGTCCTGAATGGCCTTGATCTCGGTCTGGACCTTGTTCCGGTCGACGCCCGGCTGAAGCGCGGTCTGCAGCTTGGCGCGCAGGTTCTGCAGGTCGGACAGGACCGAGTTGAGGCCGTTATAGGCGGTGTCGACCGCCGAGGAGCCGAGGCCGAGCGAGTCCTTCACGGCCGAGAGGGAGGCGTTGTCGGTGCGCACCGTGGTGGCGATCGACCAGTAGGCGGCGTTGTCGGAGGCGGTCGAGACGCGCTGGCCGGTCGAGACCCGGTTGGAGGTGGCGTCGAGCTGGCTGTTGATGCCCTTGAGCGTCGTCAGCGCCGTCATGGCGGAGATGTTGGTGAGCAGGCTGGTCACAGGTCAGACTTCCGGCAAAAGAGGGGGGACGGTTCTCAGGACCGGACTCGCACCGGTACGGCCGCACGGCCCTATCGAGAGGGCCGCGGCGAGCCCCTGAGGGCTCGTTTCGCCGCGCATCACACCTCCGGACTCGCACCGGATCAACGGACCGACATCATGTCTATGAACCCGTCGGAGGGTTCACCCGCTGGCCTCTTCTCGAAGGCGGCTCCGCATGGTTGCGGAAGGCGCCTCGCGATGGGCCGACAATGGCCGCCTCCCGTTACGAAGCGATTAAGCGAGCCTGCCCGGCACCGTCCCGCCGCACGCCCTCCACAGGTCGGCCTCGTGCCTGTGGAGAAGGGGCGAGAGCCGTCTCCGACCTGATGGCATCAAGCCGGCGTCCCTCGGTCCTTGTCGTGACACGTATTCTTTCGCCGAACCGGCGACCGCTTCGACGGGCGGCGCTCTAAACGACCGGCTCGCCCTCGAAGGCGACACCCGCGAAGTCTCCGCGGCGCCAGCACAGCCGGGCGGTCATCGTGCGCAGGTCATGCGCGGCGATTACGAGGGAAAACGTCTCCGGCAGGACATGCTCGGGGGCGACGCGGATCTTGGCGCCCCGAAGCGAGAGGTCGCGCACGGTGCAGGCGATCAGGCGCTCGGGGCCGAGGACGATGCGGCCCTGCTGGACGACGCGGTGACGCTTGCCCGTCCGTTCGACGGGCGCTGCGGCTTCCGGCGAAACACTTTCCCGCGGATTGGCCATGCTCGCTCCCCGGCGCCCTCCCCTTCGGCTTAACGAGCGCCCGCGGCGCTGTCGATGAGACGGGACGCGCCTTCGCGCGGCATTGTTAACCGGACATCAAGCATATTTGTAGACGGATCATGAAGGATGACGCTGTCGCCCCCGGGGCACGCGCCGCGAGGACGCTTCGCGCGGCGCACCGGGATCACCTGCCGAGACCTCCATGACGTCCGATTCCGCACGGCGATCCTCCCTCGGCACCGTCGCACGCGCCGCGAGCCTGCCGGCGCGGCCGGTGGCGGGAAGCATCGCGGCCCGCCGTGCCCGCGAGGCGGCCGGCGAACGCACCGTGCTGGCCGCCCTCGTCCTGCTCGCCCTCACCGCCAGCGGGTTCGCCGGTTACGCCATCGCAACGGGAACGCACGAATATGCGGTGCAGGCAGTTCTGCCCGCCGGCACGGCGCCCTTCACCTGGAAGAAGACCGTGGCGCAGGGGCGCTTGGCCGACCCCGATTTCGATCCCGTCACCACCGGCTCTCTGCCCGACCGGCCCGGGGCGGCAACCGCCGGCCTTCAGGGTCCGGCGGAGTCGCCGGCCCTGCCGCCCGCGGGCGCCTACGCCCTGCGCGGGGTCGCCGACGGCATCGCGACCCTCGAGAACCGGGAGGGACAGCGCACCGCCGCGCTCGGCAGCGTGCTGCCCGGCGCGGGCCGCGTCCTGTCGATCCGCCGGACCGGCGCGGGCTGGGTCGTGATCACGACCGAGACGATCATCGGCCCGGTGGCGCCGTGACGCGACCGGCCGAAGGCGGGCAAGCCTGGGACAAGGGAGCCGCCCTAAGCATCGGCCCGAAAGGTGGCGACCGGCTTTCGGAAAACGACGATGCAAAAGAAGCATCGGATCCTGCTCGCACCGCCGAGCCGTTGGTCGCCCCCCTCCCGCGCTCCCGCTCAGGCGCCCGCCCGTGACCGACACCCTCACCAGCTACCGGCTGATCGCCAAGGATCTCCCCGCCTCCCTCTCCCGGAAGGCGGCCGAGCCGACGGTTGCCCGGGAGACCGCCTATTACGAGGCGCATATCGGCGGGGTGAAATCGGTCGACGATCTGCTCGGCGACCAGCGTCTCTACGCCTACGCCATGAAGGCCTACGGCCTGGAGGAGATGACCTACGCCAAGGCGTTCATGCGCAAGGTGCTGGAGGAAGGCGCTGCCAGCGCGGCGAGCTTCGCCAACCGCTTGGCGGACGACCGCTACACCGCCTTTGCCAAGGCGTTCAGCTTCGGCCAGGGCGTCACCGCCACGGGTGCCGACACCGCGCGCTTCGGTGAGCAGCCCCGCGCCGCCTCGCTCAGCGCGCCGAAGCTCTTGGCCGATACCTACGATTTCAGCGGCCGGGCCGAGGCGAGCTTCCTCGTGGAGTCCCGGCTCGACGCCACGACGACGCAATCGGTCACGATCCGGCTCAACGCGCAAACCCTGGCCGGTCGCGTGGACAATCCCGCGAAGGTGACGCCGTCGGAGATCGCCGCAGCGGTGGCGGCGCAGATCGAGGCGTCCGCCCTCAAGGGCAAGGTCCAGGCGGGGCTTGCCGCCGACGGGAGCCTGTTCTTCGAGACCACCGCACTGACCGATCTCGGCGCCGACGGCGCTTACGGCGGCACGGGCCGGGACGCCGACACGCTGGTGAACGCGGGCGGGCCGAACCGCACCCTGACGATCCGGAATGCCCCGCTCTCCGCCGATCGGACCGCCGTCGATGTCGGCTTCGGCACGGATCTGGGGCCCGACACGATGGCGCAGACCGTGACCCAGGCCTATCTACGCCAGTCGCTGGAGAGCGAGGCGGGCGACGCCGATACGGGCGTGCGCCTCGCGCTCTACTTCGCCCGCAAGGCATCGACGCTCACGAGCGCCTACGACATTCTCGGCGACGCGGCGCTGAGCCAAGTGGCCAACACCGTGATCGGCCTGCCGGCGACGAGCGGCGCGGCCACGAGCGAGGCCCTGGCCAAGCGGGCCCAACTGATCGCCGCCAAGATCGACATCGCGAGCTTCCGGGACCCTGCCAAGCTCGACGCCTTCGTGCGGCGCTTCGCGGCGATCTGGGACGCGCAGAACAACACCGCCAGCGCACCCATCCTCGCTCTGTTCACCGGCACGGGCAGCCTCGACGCCGAAACGCTCCAGAGCGTGCAGACGGCGCGGATCGGAGCTTAAGGGCCATGCAGAGCAGCCTCTACGTCGCCCTATCGAGCCAGATCGCCCTCGAAAAGCGCCTGACCACGACCGCCAACAACGTCGCCAACATGGCGACGGTGGGCTTCCGGGCGGAGGAAGTCAGCTTCTCGGAACTGCTCGCCCGCTCGAACCGCGGCGACGTCGCCTTCGTGGGCCCTGGCAAGAACATCATCTCGCGCGCCGCCGGCCCGACGACGAAGACCGATTCCGCCCTCGATGTCGCCGTCCAGGGCGATGCGTGGCTCGGCGTGAAGGGGCCGAAGGGCGACACGCTCTATACGCGCGACGGGCGCTTGACGATGGACGCCAACGGGCAGTTGCGGACGGTGGGTGGGATGCCGGTGGTCGATCCCGGCGGCGGCCCGCTCTTGCTCGATCCCCAGGCCGGTCCACCGGTCATCGGCCGGGACGGCAGCATCCACCAGGGCGTGAACCAGGTCGGCGCGCTCGGCCTGTTCAGCATCGACCCGAAGGCGACGCTGACGCGCTCGGGCGAGAATGCCGTCGCCTCGAGCCTGCCCGGCCGGCCGGTGCAGGACTTCACCCGCATCGGCCTCGTGCAAGGCTATGTCGAGGGCGCCAACGTCAACCCGATCATGGAGATGACCCGGCTCATCGCGATCCAGCGCGCCTTCGAGAGCGCGGCGACGATGACCTCGGAGGCCGACACCACCCTCACCGGCGCCGTCAAGACGCTGGGACCGCAGGGCTGATGCGATGAGCCTCAACGCGATCGAGCGCCTGGAACGGGCGATGGAGGCCGGGCGCCGCGACCTGCCGCTGGTGCGGGTCGCCGGCCCCGTGCGCGAGGTGACCGCCAGCGCGGCACGGGTCGCGGGCGTGTCCGCCTTCGTGCGACTCGGCGACCGCATGGGTTTTTCCGCCGACGGCCGCACGCAGGTCGGCGAGGTGGTCCGCATCGATGCGGCCGGCGCCACGGTGAAGCCGTTCGAGAGCCGGATCGAGGCCGGCATCGGCAGCCTCGCCCATCGCATCGGCCCGGCGCAGCTGCGCCCGGATCCGCGCTGGAAGGGCCGGGTGATTGATGCGCTCGGCCGCCCCGTCGATGGGCTCGGCCCCCTGGCCGAGGGGCCCGCCAGCGTTCCGCTGGATGCCGACCCGCCGGCCGCGATGACCCGCGCGCGGGTGAAGACGCCGCTGCCCACGGGGGTGCGGGCGATCGACCTCTTCACGCCGCTCTGCGCCGGACAGCGCATCGGCATCTTCGCCGGCTCCGGCGTCGGCAAATCGACCCTGCTGGCGATGCTGGCCGGCGCCCAGGGCTTCGACAGCGTTGTGGTCGCGCTGGTGGGCGAGCGCGGACGCGAAGTGCGCGAGTTTCTCGAAGGCCCCATCGCCGCCGCCCGCGATCGCGCCGTGATCGTCGTCTCGACCGGCGACGAGAGCCCGATGATGCGCCGCCAAGCGCCGAAGGTGGCGCTGGCGGTGGCCGAGTCCTTCCGCGACCGCGGCGAGTCGGTGCTGCTCATCGTCGATTCCGTGACCCGCTACGCCCACGCCGCCCGCGACGTGGCGCTCGCCGCCGGCGAGCCCGCGGTGGCCCGCGGCTACCCGCCGAGCGTCTTTTCGGACTTGCCGCGGCTGTTGGAGCGCGCCGGCCCCGGCGCCGAGGGCACCGGCACGATCACCGGCATCTTCTCGGTGCTGGTCGATGGCGACGACCACAACGACCCGGTCGCCGACTCGATCCGCGGCACCCTCGACGGCCACGTGGTGCTCGACCGCGCCATCGCCGAGCAGGGCCGCTACCCGGCGATCGAGCTGCTCGGCTCGATCTCGCGCCTGGCGGGCGAGGTCTGGACCGGAGACCAGCGCGAGCTGGTGCGCAAGCTCAAGAGCATGATGGCCCGCTTCGAGGAGACACGGGATCTGCGCCTGATGGGCGGCTATCGCGCCGGCAGCGATCCCGACCTCGACCAAGCCGTGAGCCTCGTGCCGCGGATCTACGAGGCCTTGCGCCAGGAGCCGGGCCAGCCGCCGAGCCGCGACGCCTTCCTCGAACTCGCCCAATCCCTGCGGGGATGATTGTGCCCCGCAAAACCTTCAGCCCCGCGCAAGCGACACCGTGTCCATTGCGCACGAATTCGAAAGTCAACGAGGTGTCCGCATGAGTCTCATCGGCGTGCTCCGCACCGGCGTCTCCGGAATGAACGCTCAGTCCAACCGAATCTCCACGGTGGCCGAGAACATTCAGAACGCCAGTACCACCGGCTACAAGCGCACTTCGGCCGAGTTCTCGTCGCTGCTGCTCGATTCGGGTGATGTCGGAAACTACAACTCGGGCGCGGTCGAGACCACGTTGCGCCGCTCGGTGAGCGAGGGCGGCCCCATCGCCTCGACCAATTCCGACAAGGATCTCGCGATCCAGGGCAACGGCTTCTTCGTGGTGAGCGATGCCGCCGGCGCGCCCTTCATGACGCGGGCCGGCAACTTCGTGGTCGACGGCAAGACCGGCAACCTCGTCAATGCCGGCGGCTTCACCCTGATGGGCTACAGCCTCGCCAACGGCACCCCGAACCCGGTCCTCAACGGCGTGGCCGACCTCAAGCCGGTCAATGTCAGCGTGATGGGGCAGGAGGCGCGTCCCTCCACCGCCGCCACGGTCAGCGGCAACCTCTCCTTCGAGACGCCGGTCTACGATCCGACGGCGACGGGTGCCATCGGCTACTCGAAGAAGAACTCGCTCAAGGTCTACGACAATGTCGGCCGGCCGGTGACGCTCGACGTCCAGATGACCAAGACCGCCGCCAATACGTGGTCGGTCGCGTTCTTCGACCCGGCGGCGCCGACCGTGTCCCTCGGCACGACCAGCGTGACCTTCGACGGCAACGGCAAGGTCAATGGCGGCGGCTCGGCCCTCGTGGACGTGCCGAACGGTCGCCGCATCACCGTCGATCTGGGCGGCCTGACGCAGCTCTCCGGCGAACACAACCTCTCCGGCACCGCCAACGGCTCCTCGCCCACCTCCGTGAGCGGCACCGCTTTCGGCGAGGACGGCACGGTCTACGCGGTCTATACCGACGGCACTCGCAAGGCCGCGTTCAAGGTGCCGCTGGCGGATGTGGCGAGCCCCGACAACCTCGCGCCGCGGGCGGGCAACGTCTTCACGACGAGCGCCGAATCCGGGGACATCCAGGTCGGCTTCGCCGGCCAGGGCGGGCGCGGCATCCTGAAGGCGGGCGCACTCGAACAGTCCAACGTCGATGTCAGCACCGAACTGACGACGATGATCGAGGCGCAGACGGTCTACACCGCCAACTCCAAGGTGTTCATGACCGGCAACGAGCTGCTCGAAACCCTGATGAACCTGAAGCGCTGACGCGGACCATCGTCGCATCCGGGGGCGCCGGCCCGACACCGGCGTCCCCATCTCGTATCGCGTCCCAGGAACCGACCGATGGGTCTCACCCTCGCGCTCAACACCGCGCGCGCCTCGCTGCTCGCGAACTCGAACCAGATCGCCGTCTCCGCGCGCAACGTCGCGGGCGCGAACGATCCGGGCTATTCGCGCAAGATCGCGACGCTGGTCGCCGGCAGCGCGGGCGGCGCCACGGTGACGATCACCCGTGCGGGCGACCCGGCGCTCTATGCCCGCACGCTGAACGCCTCGTCGGACGCCGCCCGCGGCGACGCCCTTCTCACCGGGCTGACGAAGCTCGCGCAGACCGTCGGCGACACCGAGGACCCGACCGCGCCGGCCGCGCGCCTCACGACCTTCCAAGCCGCGCTCCAGGGCGCCGCCAACCAGCCCGACAACGCGCAGCTCGCCCGTGACGCGGTCGAGTCGGCCAAGGCTCTGGCGGGAAGCCTGAGCCAGGCGGCGGACGCGGTCCACGCCGTGCGGGCGGAGGCCGATGCCGGAATCGCCGCTTCGGTGAGCCGCATCAACGACCTTCTCGTCCGGTTCGACGCCGCCAACCGCGCCGTGACCAAGACCACGGCCCTCGGCGGCGATGCCACCGACGCGCTGGACGACCGCGACCGCATCCTGACCGCGCTGTCGCAGGAGATCGGCGTCCACGCGGTCGCCCGCGAGGGCGGCGACATGGCGCTCTACACCGATGGCGGCGTGACCCTGTTCGAGCGCGGGCCCCGCGCGGTCACGTTCTCGGCCACATCCGTCTTCGCCGCAGGCACCGTCGGCGGCGGCGTGAGGATCGACGGCGTGCCGGTGACCGGGGCCGCCTCGCCGATGCCGCTCCATTCCGGGCGGATCGCCGGGCTCGTGGCCCTGCGCGACGGTGCGGCGGTCCAGTACGAGGCGCAGCTCGACGCCCTCGCCGGCGGGTTGATCGACGCGTTCGCCGAGAGCGATGCCGTCGGCATCAACAGCGGTCCGCGGGCCGGCCTGTTCACCGCGGGCGGCAGCGGGATCCTGCCCATGGCCGCCGGGCGCACCGGCCTCGCGGCCTCGATTTCGGTCAACGCGGCGGTCGACCCGGCCCGAGGCGGCTCCGTCGCCCTGCTGCGCAGCGGCGGCATGAACGGCAGCGACTATGCCGACCCTGCGGCGGGCGGCGACGCGGCCTATGCGGGTCGCCTTCGCGGCCTTCTCACGGCGCTGTCGGCGGCCCAGCCCGTCGATCCGGCCCTCGGCCTCGGCACCTCCGCCGGCCTGCCCGACCTCGCCGCGGCCTCCGCGGGTTGGCTCGAAGCGCAGCGCAAGGACGCCTCGACCGATGCCTCCTACCAGAAGACCCTGCTGACGCGCGCCAACGAGGCGCTCTCGAACGTCGCGGGCGTGAACGGCGACGACGAGACCGCCCTCGCCCTGCAGCTGGAGCGCTCCTACAGCGCCTCGGCCAAGCTCATCTCGGTCGTCAACGACCTCCTCAAGACCCTCCTCGACGCGGTGCGGTGATACGGCCATGATGACGACCGGCTTCATCTCAAGCCTCAACCTCTGGAATGCGCCGCGCACCGGCGTCTCGCGGCTCCAGAGCGAACTCGCGACCGCGACCAGGGAGATCGCCACCGGCCGCTTGGCCGATGTCGGCGCGACCCTCGGCGGCGGTGTCGCCGGGGCCTTCGGCCTGCGGCGGCAGAGCGCCGTGCTCGCCTCGCTGACCCAGAGCAACACCGCGGCCACGTCCCGGCTCGCGGCGACGCAAGGCGCGCTCAACGCGATTCGCTCGTCCGCCGACGCGACGCTCAACGAACTCACCGCGCTCCCCGCCGATCAGCGGGCGAAGACGCTCGTGGATTCCGCGCGCGGTCGCCTCGCGGCGCTGGCGGGCGCGCTCAACACCAGCACGGGCGGTCAGTTCGTGTTTGCCGGCACGAACAGTGGGGCGGCACCGCTGGCCTCCTACGAGGGCAGCCCGACCTCCGCCGCCAAGACGGCGGTCGATAACCTCTTCACGGGCTTCTTCGGCTTCGCGCCCGGCTCGGCGGCGGCGTCCACCATCACCCCGAACCAACTCCAGGGCTTCATCGATGGGCCGCTCGCCGGCCTGTTCACCGAGGTGAACTGGAATCAGACGTGGTCGAGCGCCTCGAGCCGCCCCCTCGACAGCCAGATCTCGCTCACCGAGACCGTCACCACCTCGGTGAGCGCCAACGCCGAGCCGTTCCGCAAGCTCGGCATGGCCTACGTCATCGCCTCGGGGCTCGGCCTGTCCGGCCTCTCGCAGGAGGCGCAGAACGTGGCCACCGGCAAGGTCATGGACCTCCTCGGCCAAGTCAGCGGAAGCCTCACGACGATGCAGGCGGATCTCGGCCGCGCCCAGAACCAGATCACGGAGGCGAACGCGCGCATGTCCAAGCAGACCGCGCTGCTGACCGGACAGATCCGGGATCTGGAGAGTGTCGATCCAGCCGAAGCCAAGAGCCGGGTCGATGCCATCACGACCCAGATGCAGATGTCCTACGGGCTGACCGCGCAGTTGCGCAGCCTCAGCCTGATCAACTTCATCTCCTGAACGCCCGCCTTTTTCAAACCGAGTACGGAGCGTCGGCCCCGATGTACCGCCTGTCCTATGCCGAGATCATGGAAGACGCGCCCGACCTCGGTCGCGAGCGCGAGCGCGACGCCTTCGACCGGGCGCTCAGCCAACTCCGCACGGCCGAAGCACGGGGCGCCGCAGCGGGCCCGGCGCGCAGCGCCGCGGTCGGCTCGATCCAGGATCTCTGGAACGTGCTGATCGCCGACCTGCTCGACCCCGAGAACGCGCTGCCCGAAAGCCTGCGCGCCGACCTCGTCGCCATCGGCCTGTGGAACATGCGCGAGGCCGGCGAGGTGCTGAGCGCACCCGACCGCAGCCTCGCGGCCTTGATCGAGGTCAACACCTCGATCCGCGACGGATTGCAGTAGGGGGCGGGCCATGACGCGCGAGACCGGCCGGGCCGCTACCCGCACCATGCACCTGAGCCTGAAAGCGGGCGAGCGCGTCTACATCAACGGCGCGGTGGTGCGCGTCGACCGCAAGGTCGCGCTCGAACTGATGAACGACGCGACCTTCCTGCTGGAGGGCCACGTCCTCCAGGCGGAGGAGGCGACGACGCCCCTGCGCCAGCTCTACTTCGCGGCGCAGACCATGCTGATCACCCCGGCCCAGGCCGGCCCGGCCCGGTCGCTCTATGCCCTGATCGAGGAGGGCATCCTCGCCGTGACGACCGAGCCCGCGATCCGGGAGGGGCTGGCGGCGGCGCAGGCCCTCGTCGAGGCGGGCCGGGCCTTCGAGGCGCTGAAGCTCATCCGCGGCCTCTACGCGACGGAGGCCACCTTGCTCGGCCCGTTGGCTCCCCTTCCCGAGGTGCCGCCCGCCGCCCTCGTGCCATCCGCCCGCTCCGGCCAACGCCGCCGGCCGCGGCCCCGGCCGGCCCTCTCCTCCGACAAGGCCTGAACTTCCATGGACGTCAGCAGCACCGGCACGAATACCGGCACCACCAGCTCGACCACCGCCGCGGCGGCGAAGGCGGCGACCTCGGTCGCCTCCAAGATGAACGCCGACACCTTCCTGACGCTGCTGATGGCCCAGCTTCAGAATCAGGATCCGACGAAGCCGATGGACTCGACGGAATATGTCAGCCAGCTCGCCACGTTCTCGCAGGTCGAGCAGGCCACCAAGACCAACCAGAAGCTCGACTCGCTGCTCACGTCGAGCTTCCTGAATCAGGCCGACGCGATCATCGGGCGGAGCCTTACTTCGGCGGACGGCCTGACGTCCGGCACGGTGCAGTCGGTGCGGGTCACCGGCGACGGCGTGATGGCCAAGCTCACCGACGGCCGCGAGATGCTGCTCGCCTCCGGCATCTCGATCAGCTAGCGCATCGTCCCGAAAGGTGGTTGCCGGCTTTCGGACGAAGACGATGCGCCATCCAAAGACCCACTCATGAACGAGGTCGACGCCCTCGAACTCGTCCGCTCCGCGATCTGGACGGTGCTGGTCGCCGCCGGGCCCTCCGTCGGCGCGGCGATGCTGGTCGGCATCGCGGTCGCCCTGCTTCAGGCGCTGACGCAGATCCAGGAGGTGACGCTCACCTTCGTCCCGAAGATCGTCGCGATCCTGCTGGTGATGCTGGTGACCGGCACCTTCGTCGGCGCGCAGATCTACGCGTTTGCCGAGATGACCTACGGCCGGATCGCGACCGGGTTCTGAAACCCTGCCAGCCGCTCGCAAGCGCGCCCCGCCCGTGAAGCGGAGCATCCGGCGCAAGGAGACCGATACAGACCGGCTCGACGGTGGAAGAACGGTTGGGACCGGGCGGAGGAAGCTGTCGAGACTTGATCGCCCGGTCCCGCGCGAAAGCCTCGACCTTGGGAAGGACAAAAGCTTCGACGGAGAAGACCTTAACACCGAGAGCAGGCAACGGCAGCATCCGATTCGACGCCCTGCCATGCGGAGGGTGACGGCAGGCTTTGAGAGTCAGGGTTAAGAGCCTCTGCCGACCGGCTCTCCCGCCCTTGCCCGCAGGCACCCATCCCCGCGCAAGCTTGCCGCGCCACAACCGCCTCGACCTTGAGGGAATCGGTTCACGTCATGGCGGTGAGCGAAGCGCTCGTCCTGGAAAAGCGGTCGCGGCGCGACTTCGGCTTCGCGGCCGGCATCGTCGCGATCCTCGCGGTGCTGTTCCTGCCGGTGCCGGCGGTGCTGATCGATGTCGGCCTCGCCTTCTCGATCGCTCTGTCGGTGCTGATCCTGATGGTGGCGCTCTGGATTCAGAAGCCGCTCGAATTCTCCGCCTTCCCCACCGTGCTGCTGATCGCGACGCTGCTGCGGCTGGCGCTCGGCATCGCCACGACGCGGCTGATCCTGGCCAACGGCCAGAAGGGCGTGGACGCCGCCGGCCACGTCATCCAGGGCTTCTCGCAATTCGTGATGAGCGGCGATTTCGTCATCGGAATCGTCGTCTTCATGATCCTCATCACGGTCAACTTCCTCGTCATCACCAAGGGCGCGACCCGTATCGCCGAGGTGGGCGCCCGCTTCACCCTCGACGCCATCCCCGGCAAGCAGATGGCGATCGACGCCGATCTCAACGCGGGGCTGATCGACGACAAGGAGGCGCAGCGCCGCCGCCGTGAGCTGGAAGAGGAATCGGCCTTCTTCGGCTCGATGGACGGCGCCTCGAAATTCGTGCGCGGCGAGGCGGTGGCCTCGCTCATCGTCATCGCCGTCAACGTGTTCGGCGGCGTCATCATCGGCACCACCCGCCACGGCATGCCGCTCGGCCAGGCCGCCGACGTCTTCGTCAAGCTGTCCGTCGGCGACGGCCTGGTCTCGCAGATCCCGGCCCTGATCGTTTCGCTCGCCGCCGGCCTCCTCGTCTCCAAGGGCGGCACCCGCGGCGCGACCGAGGAAGCCGTGCTCGGCCAGCTCAGCGCCTATCCGCGCGCGCTGATCGTCGCCGCCGCGCTGATGCTGATGTTCGCCATCGTCCCCGGCCTGCCGTTCCTGCCCTTCGTCACGCTCGCGGGCCTGATGGGCTTCGTGGCGATCACCATTCCGAGGCGCCGGGCGTCCCGGGCCGCCGCCGCGGCAGCCCAGGTGAAGCGCGAGGAGGAGAGCAAGCAGGCCGAGACCAAGGAATCGGTCAAGGAGCAGCTGCGCACGCCGGAGATCGAGCTCTGCCTCGGCCGTCAGGTCGCCGCGCAGATCCAGGGCAACCATGCCGAGCTGCACCACCGCGTCGCCAAGATGCGCCGCAAGTTCGCGCGCCAGTACGGCTTCGTCGTGCCCGACATCAAGCTCACCGACAGCCTCAACCTGCCGCCCAAGACTTATCAGATCCGCATCCACGGCACGGTGGCCGCGACCCAGGAGATGCGGCCCGGCGAGTTGCTCGTCGTCGTCGGCGACGGGCCGCGCCCCGACGTGCCGTCCGAGGAAGTCCGCGAGCCCGCCTTCGGCATGAAGGCGCTGTGGGTCGTCGACGCCTATGCCGGCGAGATCCGCCGCTCCGGCTTCGAGGCGATCGACGGCGCCTCCGTCCTGCTCACTCATCTCTCCGAGGTGATCCGCAACAACCTGCCCCAGTTCCTGTCCTACAAGGACATGCGGGCGCTGCTCGATCGGCTCGACCCGGAATACAAGCGGCTGATCGACGAGATCTGCCCCTCGCAGATCTCGCATTCCGGCCTGCAGGCGGTGCTGAAGCTGCTGCTCTCCGAGCGCGTCTCGATCCGCAACCTGCACCTGATCCTGGAGGCGGTGGCCGAGATCAGCCCGCATGCCCGCCGCGCCGAACAGATCGCCGAGCATGTCCGGATGCGCGTCGCGCAGCAGATCTGCGGCGATCTCGCCGAGGACGGGGTGCTGCACGTGCTGCGACTCGGCGCCAACTGGGATCTCACCTTCCACCAGAGCCTGAAGCGCGACGCCAAGGGCGAAGTCATCGAGTTCGACATCGACCCGCGCCTCGTGGAGCAGTTCGGCACCGAGGCCGGCGAGGCGATCCGCGAACGGATGCGGCAGATCCATGGCTTTGCCCTCGTCACCGCCCCCGACGCCCGGCCCTACGTGCGGATGATCATCGAGCGGATCTTCCCGACGCTGCCCGTGCTCTCGCATCTTGAGATCGCCCGCGGCGTCGAGCTGAAATCGCTGGGCACCATCTCGTGATTCCGGGCTTCGGCAGCCTGTTCAGCGGAGAGGCCTTCCTCGGCGTCTTCCTGATCTTCTGCCGGATCGGCGGCTGCCTCCTGATCGTGCCCGGCTTCTCCAGCCCGCGCGTGCCGGCGCAGGTGCGGCTTCTCATCGCCGGCGGCGTATCGCTCGCCGTCACGCCGCTCCTGCTGCCGCTGTTTCAGACCAAGCTCTCGGGCCAAGCACCGACCGAAACGCTGACGTGGATCGCCAGCGAGACCGTGACGGGGCTACTCATCGGCCTGCTCGGGCGCATCTTCATCTTCGTGCTGGAAACCGTGATGAACGCGGTCTCGACCATGGTCGGCTTCGGCTCGATGCCGGGCACGCCGGTCGAGGGGACCGACGCGATCCCCGCGGTCGAATCGCTGATCGTCTTCACCGCGGTCGCGCTGATGTTCGCGGCCGACCTGCATTGGGAGCTGTTCCGCGGCCTCGTCGATTCCTACGGCCGCATCCCGCCGGGCGAGGGCTTCGGGACGCAGACCGCACTGGTGCGCATCGCCGACCAGATCGGCGAGGCCTTCACCCTCGCCCTGCGGATCGCGGCGCCCTTCATCATCTACGCGGTGGCGGTGAACCTCGCGGCGGGCTTCGTGAACAAGCTCACGCCGACGATTCCGGTCTATTTCGTCGCCACGCCCTTCGTGATGTTCGGTGCGCTGCTGCTGCTCTACACGCTCTCCAGCGAGTTCATGACGCAGTTCCTGTCCGGCTACGTCGCCTGGCTGCGCAAAGGCTGAGTGGAAAGAGCTGAGCGCCATGTCCGCCGCCGACATCGCCAAGCGCCTGAAGCGCGCCGAGCGGCTCACCGCCGTGCAGGAGCAGATGCGCCGCGCCGCCGAGTGGCAGCTCGCCGAGACCCGGCGCACTGCCGAGGCGGTCGAGGCGGACCGGGCGGCTTTGCTCGCGGCGGTCGGGTCCTCGGCCCACGGCCACCTTTTTCTGGAAGCCGCCAACCGCCGTCTGCGCGGGCTCGCCACGCGGGCGACCGAACTCGAGCGCACCGCCGCGTCCCAGGCGGACGAGGTGCGCGAGCAGGGCCTTGCGCAGAAGCGCGCGGAGCTGAGCGCCGAGCGGATCGAGACGCTGCTCGGCCGGGAACGCGACCGGATCGAGGCGATGGAGCGGCTCGACGGCCTCGCCCAGCGCCGCGATGCAAGCCTCCCGTAAGCCAGCGGATCTACACTCCGCTCCATCCTCAGCGGCGTGCGCCCGGTTCGCGCCGCATCAAGGTTTGACGGCGCGATGAGCATCACCCCCCCTTCCGACATCGTGATGGACGTGGCGCGCGCCGCCGACCCGGCCCGCTATCAGGAGGCGGCGGCCAAGCTGTCGCAGCCCGGCGACCCGGCCGCCTTCGCCAGCGCTGCCGACGATGCGGCGCGCGAGGCAGGCCTGACCACGCACATGCCCCTCGACGTCCATGGGGCGCTGACGGGCCTGAAGAACGAGACCGCCCGGACCGGCTCCGCCGACCCCTACCGGAAGTTCGAGGGGCAGGTGATCCAGCAATTCGTCGAGGCGATGCTGCCCAAGGCCGAGACCGTCTTCGGCAAGGGCAATGCCGGCGGCATCTGGAAGTCGATGCTGGCCGAGCAGCTCGGCCAGCAGATCGCGCAGACCGGCGGCATCGGCATCGCCCGCATGCTGAACGCCGCCCGCCCCGCCGGCACCACGGTCGCGCCTACGGGCACCGGCGTCGCGGGCAAGGTCTGACCGCCATGCTGCTCGAATCCCTGAAGCGGCTGGAGGCCACCGTCGAGGCCGAGACCGAGGCGCTCAGTGCCAACGCGGCCCTCGATCTCGACGCGGTCAACCGGGCCAAGAGCCGGAGCCTCCTGGAACTCACCCGCCTCGCCCGCGGCCTCGACGTCGCGAACCTCGACGCCGAGACCGGGATCGTGCTGGCGCGCCTGCGCGACAAGCTGATCCGCAACCAGGAAGCCGTCGCCCTGCATCTGCGGGCGGTGGAGGAGGTCGGCGAGACGCTGCAGGCCAGCCTTCAGGCCGCCGAGTCCGACGGCACCTATTCCGCGCGCTTGTCCGCACACTCGGGACGCGATTGAGCCATGCGCGTCCTCGTCACCGGTCTGTGGATCTGCGCCGTCACCATCGCCTCCTGCTACGCGGCGGTGACCTTCGGCGGCGGGTTCTTCTCGAAATCGACCGAGCCCTATCTCGAAGGGCTGCAATATCAGAAGCTTGCGCCCATCAACATTCCGATGGTCGCCGAGGGCAAGGTGCAGGGCTACGTCATCGCCGTGCTGGTCTTCACGGCCGACGCCAAGCTGATGCACACGCTTCCCGTCGCTCCCAACGCCTTCGTGGTCGATGAGGCCTTCCGCCAGATCTACGGCGACACCACGATCGATTTCCGCAAGCTCGCCCGCTACGACATCAACGGCCGGCTGGCCCAGATCCGCGCCAAGGTGAACGAGCGCCTCGGCTCCGACGTGGTCAAGGACGTGCTGGTGGACGAGTTGAATTTCGTGGCGAAGCGCGAGGTGCGCTCGTAGACCGGTTATCGGCCAGTCCCGCCCGAGTGTCCGGCAAATCATGTGACGATGAAAAGGCCGCGCTTACATCATCGAATCTGGCTAGCACCTATGCACCAGTTTTCTGATTTGGTATAACATCAATCGAGCACGGACCAATTGTTGTCATAAAATTTGATTATATTAGTATGCATCTTATGCATCGCAGACGCCCAAAACGAATGACGAAATTATTAAGATTGACAAATCTTGTCACATCAGAAATTCACAAATCATCCTCAAAATAATCGGAATTTCGGGGGATTAATTGAGATACATTGCTAGACAAATTCAACAGGCAAATATTTTTCTTGGAAGAGACATTTCTTACAAGGAAAAAATGATCATCTGGAGTATGAGTTTTCTTGTTAATGTGGTTGCTGCTCTGACACTGTCTGGAATCCCATCAGTCGCAGCCGCCATTATCAGCTCGTTCTGGCCTGGATTGATCATCTATGCAGATGATCGCAGGCTTAGAGAAAAGGGGGCTAACGGATTGATCGGATTTCTCGCCCTCATCCTGTTATTTGCCACCGTCATGCTGCCAGCCTTCTGGATCGGTCTTTTATATATTAAATATACGAACTAAAACTACAATCATAAACCATTATAACTGGCATTGCGCCCAAGGACGGATCGGTCCAATTAACCACTGCCATTGACTTAATGAATCAGGTTCCGAATTCGAAAATGATTCACGCTCATCTAAGTAAATACAATGAGCAAGAAGCACAAAATTTTCGACGCCATCAACAAGCAAGTGCGCCAGAATGACGAGAGAAATGCTCGCATAATCGACAAGGAAAGTCCTTACCTGAGCAAAACTCGGAGAAATGCAGCCATCGAACGTAAGCGGCTAGACCAAGCTCCGGAAGTCTCTCCCCTCTTCAAACGCCCTTCATAGGGATTTTGTATCGTCATCTCGATCGTGAGCGGATTGGTTCAGTGCGCAGCCTTGATTTGAAAACTCGCGCCGCCGGGCTACCCCGCTCGCCGCGACCGGTTGAGCCGAAGGCCGCGTCGTGCACGCATTGACCGCGCTGCGGCGCCCGCTCATCCTGCCGCCGCCATGACCTGCTTTGCCGGCCTCTCCGCCTTTCCCATCACCCCCGCCTCCCCCGACGGACGCGTGGAGACGGCGGCGTTGCGCGCCCTCATCGCTCCGCTCGCCGCCGCGGGGGTGGATTCGATCGGGCTGCTCGGCAGCACCGGCACCTACGCCTATCTCTCCCGGGCCGAGCGCCGCCGCGCGCTCGATGCGGCTCTTGAGGAAGCAGGCGGCCGGGTGCCGGTCATCGTCGGAATCGGGGCTCTGCGCACCGACGAGGCCGTGGCCTTGGCGCAGGACGCGCGGGCGGCGGGTGCCGCCGCCGGGCTCCTGGCCGCCGTCTCCTACACGCCGCTGACCGACGAGGAGGTGTTCGAGCATTTCTCCGCGGTCGCCACGGGCAGCGGCCTGCCGATCTGCATCTACGACAATCCCGGCACCACGCATTTCCGGTTCACGCCCTCGCTGGTCGGGCGGCTGGCGCAGGTGCCCGGAATCCGCGCGCTCAAGAGTCCGGCCCCGGATTCCGATGCGGTGGCCGGTCAGCTCGACGCCCTGCGCCGGGCGGTGCCGGCCGAATTCCAGCTCGGCTTCAGCGGCGACTGGAACGCGGCAGAGGCGGTGCTGGCTGGCGGCGAGGCTTGGTACAGCGTCGCGGCCGGGCTGTTTCCGGAACCCTGCCTCGCGATCCTGCGGGCGGCACGCGCCGGTGAGGCCGCGCGGGCGCGGGCCCTGAATGCACGGATGCAGCCGCTCTGGGACCTTTTCAGGGAATTCTCCAGCTTGAGGGTCACCTACGCGGCGGCCAATCACCTCGGCCTGTGCCGGGCCGATCCGCCCCGGCCGATCCTGCCGCTGTCCGAACCCGTCCGGAATCGGGTGGCGGAGGTCGTGGACCGGCTCGCGCTCGCCTGATCCGGCCGCTGCGGGACACTCGCGCTCCCGCGTTCTTAAAGGTCGATTCACGCAGAACTGTTTGACTCATCGTCAGAGTAAGTTCTGCGTAATCGAGTGCCATGCCCCCATCGGTCGCCGGCGCGCCGGACCTGTCCGGCCTTATCGAGCTCTCGCGCGATCCCGCGCTGGACCTGAAACCCGTGATTCTGCGGGTGCAGACCGACCTGTTCCTGGCCGCTCCGGTCCATGACCGGGCGATCCTCAGGGAGTTCGAGTCCCTCGCCGCGGGTCTGATCCCGACGGTGGACGAGGAAACGGCGCGCGTCGTCGCCGAGAAGCTCAAAGGATGCCCCGACGTCCCGGCCGGCGTGCGCGCCGCGCTCGAGGCCCGCGGCTTTCCCGTCGCGCTGCCGCCCGAGCCCGAGACGGAAGCGGAAGCCGACCGGGCGCTCGCCGAGAATCCCGGCGCGCTGATCGGCACCCGCGTGCTGGACCGCCTGCTCGCCCGCGCCCGGACCGATGCGGATCTCGCCCACATCCTGCTCGGCCGGCCCGACATTCCGCCCGCCGACCTCGCGCCGCTCTGGCTCTATGCCGGTCCGGAGCAGCGCAGCGCGATCACCCAGGCCGTCGAGGCCACCGCCGCCCTGCGCCCCTGCCCGCCGGCCCCCCGCGCGCTCGCGACGAGCCTCGTCGAGCATTCCCATGCCCGCGACGTACAGGCCTTCATCACGGCGCTCGGCCGCGGGCTCGGCCTGCCGCCGAACTATCTCGGCGCCGCCGTCGATCCGGTCGCCCGCTACGACCTGCTGACGCTCGCGCTGCGCGCTGCGGATCTGCGCGAGGGCGAAGCGGTCTTCGTCTTCCTCACCCTCAACGACAGCGTCGCGCGCTCGGTCGATCGCGTGTTTTCCCTGGTCACGCTGTTTCGCGAGACCAGCCGGGCCACCGCCCGCGATCTGCTCTGCGCGATCTTCGGCGTGCCCGTGATGGAGCGCGCCGCGGGCGAGCACCAGCCGCTGCACGGCCCCGAAGCCAAGCGCGGCAGCACCGCGGCCGAGCGCCTGCGCACGGTGCTCCCGATGCGCCTGCGCCGGACGAGCTGACGTCGCCTTTGGAGGCTACTCCGCGAGCGGGAGGCCGTGCCGGCCCTCGCGGTCGTCGATCTCGACGATCCAGAGATCGGAATCGAAGCGGATCTCCCGCGCGAGGCGTTCCTCGACATCCGGCGACGGGGCGGCGGTGAGGATCGGCGTGAAACGGCGATCGCCGTCATCATCCGCCTCGATCAGCGCCTGGGGCGCCGGGCCGTAGAGGTCGGCGGTGCCGTCGAGCCGGTCGATCTTGACGAAAATCGCCCCCGCCTCCGCCGAACCGCGGCGGCGCTGCACCGCGGGGATGTTCTCGCCGTTGAGACGGCGCAGATGCGCGGAGACCCAGAAATCCGAGCGAAGGCGTGGCATGCCCGGTTCATAGGCGCCGATGGCCGCCGCGTCGATGGCGCGGCGTGAGCACCGGCGCGGTTTCGTGTCTCTCACAAAACTCCCGCCGCGCAGTCATCGCCGGAACGAGAACGGTCAGAGACCGGGCGTTTTGTGAGCTACGCTTACCCGCCCGCCTTGGCGGTCATCTCGCGGGTCAGTGCGCGCAGGGTCGGTCCGGCCGCCTCGCCCTTCACGGGCATCTTGCGGTCGCGCTCGAACTTCTCGATCGCCGCCTTCGTGCCGGGTCCCATCAGGCCGTCATCCTTGAGCGGACCGTAGCCGAGCTTCGTCAGGGCGCGCTGCGCCCGGATCACGGTCGGGTCCGGCTTCGGCCCCTCGGACTTGCCTGCATCCGCCTTCGTCTCGACCTTCGGTTCATTCGCGGCGGGCTTGGACGCGGGCTTGCGCTCGGCCCTGGGGGTGACGGAAGCCGTCGTCTCGCCGGATCGGATCATGTCGGCGATGCTGTCGCGGACGGGCACCGGCACCTCGCGCACGGGGGCGGGCTTCGGCGTCTCCACCGCACGCACCTCCCGGACCGGTGGGGCTGCGGGCCGCGCGGCCACGGGCTTCGGCTCCACGGTCGGCAGGATCGGCGCCGGGTGCGGCCCGGCCTGGAGGCCCATGGCGTTGACGCAGACATAGACCGCCGCGCCGACCCCGAGGAACGTCCCGAACACGCCGCCGGGATAGCGCCGGCAGACCTGCCCGGCTCCCGTCGCGGCGGAGAGAAAAGCGGCCTTCCAGCCGGACGCGGCAGGCCTGCGCGGGGCCGGCTTGCGGCGCGGCGAGGATTTGGCCGGGCCTCGGGCGACGCGCATGTCACCGGGGACGACGATCTCGCGCTGGTCCCGTCTGGCGGGCGGCTCGCGCATCAATTCGCTCCTTTACGTGGGAATGGTGTTGCGTTCGGGCCGCTCATCCGGCGCGGCGCATCGGAGGATTGGTGGAGAGCGGGGCGGGATCGAACAGGCCGGCCGGCCGCCGGATCGGCTCGGGCGCCGGCTCCGGCATCGCCGCGACCCGCACCGAGGTCCGGATCGGCGCCGGCTGGGCCTGCACGGCGGCCCCCTTCGCACCGTTGCCGGAACCGTCGCGCGCACCGGCCGTGGCGGTTTTGGCGCGGCTGCAATCGAGCGGCAGGGTCACGGTGACGGCGGTGCCCTTGCCCGGAGCGCTCTCGACGGAGACAGCGCCGCCGTGCAGCCCGGCGAGGCCGCGCACCACCGAGAGGCCGAGCCCGGTGCCCTCGTGGCTCCGGCCGTAACCGCCGCCGACCTGGAAGAAGGGGTCGCCGAGCCGCGGCAGGTCGGCCTCGGTGATGCCGATGCCGTCGTCGCTCACCACGATGTCGAGATAAGCCCTGCCCCGGCGCACCATCACCTCCACCCGCCCGCCGCGCGGCGTGAATTTCACGGCGTTGGAGAGCAGGTTGATGAGCATCTGGCGGCAGGCGCGGGCATCGGCCACCAGGGCGCAACCGGCCGGCACGGGCGCGCTGGTCAGGGTGATGCCCGAGGCGTCGGCCTTGAGCCGCATCAGGTCGCAGCAGGCACGGATCAGCGCCTCGACATCGACCGGCTCCGGCTGGAAGTCGAAATGCCCGCCGCGGATGCGCGAGATGTCGAGCAACGTGTTCACCACGTCGAGCAGGTGGCGCCCCGACTGGGCGATGATGCCGGCATATTCGCGGGAACGCTCCGGCGAGAGGGTCACCGCGCCCTCGCCGCCCAGCACGTCCGAAAAGCCGATGATGGCGTTGAGCGGCGTACGCAGCTCGTGGCTGACGGTCGCGAGAAACTGGGTCTTCACCTCGTCGGCGCGCTCGGCCTCGGCACGGGCGCGGTCGAGTTCCTGCGCGTGGCGGCGATGCTCGGACACGTCGCGGGTCACGGCGACGACGGTCGAGCCGTTGGCGCCCGCGAGCCCCGCCTCGATCCGGTGGGCGCGCATCTCGGCGAAGATCGTGCGGCTGCCGTCGCCGCGGGCTGCGTCGAGATGCAGGCGGAACGGCACGGTGGCCGGCGCGCCGTGGGCGGCGACGTCGCTGATCGCCTGGAGCAGGGCCGGACGGTCGCCGATATGCACCCGGTCGAGCAGGCCGTGGCCGCGCAGGCGGCTCGCCTCGGCGCCGACGAAGCGGGCGGCTGAGCCGCTCGCCTCCAGCACGCGGCCGTTGGCGTCGTGCCAGGTCACGAGGTCGTCGATGGCCGAGAGCAGCAAGCGGTCGCGGGCCTCGTTGTCCTGCATCCGGGCGCGCCACTCGCCCTCGCGGCGCATGTGCTCCATCGCCTGCGCCGCGATGTGGCCGATGGCGGTCACGGCAAAGACCGGCATGACGATCGCGTTGGGCCAAGCGAGCGCGAGGGCGCCGACCGGCAGGTAACCGCTCAGCGCGATCGCGAAGGCGCCGATGACGGCGATGACGGACGCCGCGATCGTCGCCCGGCGCGAGCCGGAGATCATCGCCTCCAGCGGCACCGCCACGAGCCAGATGGCCGCGGCCGAACTCGCGCCGCCGGTGAGGGCGGCCAGGCATACGACGATGCCGGTCAGGCCGAGCGAGGACAGGGCATGCGCGACCCAGAGCGAGCCGGTGCGCGACAGGACGACGGCGGCCAGCAGCGGCAGGAACAGGCTCGCGATGGCGATCGCCTCGAGGCCGCTCGGGACGCCGCGCCAGACGAGGTAGGGCGGCAGGCCCGCCATCATCACGGCGCCGGTGGCGAGCCGCGAAATCAGGAACCGCTCATGGCGGAAGCGCACGCCCGGCTCAGCCAGCGCGGAGGCATGGACCAGCCCGGCCAGGCGGGAATCGAAGAGGGAGGCAAGGGTACCGTCTTTACGCAACACCACCACGCACAACGCAAGCCTTGACCCGGAACACGGGTGTCTTGCGCCCCTCGACTGCTCGTTACGATCTCGAGGAAACCGTCGCAGAGGCGGTTTAAGCGAGGATGAAAAGGGTCGCTCACTTGCCGCCGAGTGCGGCGACGACCGGCCCCGGAGGCGGCGCCGATCCCCGCTTTTCACAAGGCCCGGGCCGGGCCGGACCGACGCTCCACAGAGGGTAAACAGGGGGCCGGGAGGGGTGCGGCGTCAAGAAAAACGCTTCGTTCACCACGTCGGCGCTTTCGCCTCTTCCGGTTCATCCGGCGGAGGCGCGAGGATGGCAGGATCGGGCGATCGACCTTTGTCGGCCGCGCCGGCGATGCAGTGCCCTCTGGAACCGGAACGATGTCGTTTCTTCTGCGCGCCGCCCTCGTGATCGGCGCCCTCACCTATCTCGCGCTTCAGCGCCAGGGCGGCCCCGATCCGTCCCGGCCGCACGCCGCCGGGACGGGGATCGCGACGGGCGATGTCATGGATCGCCTGACCACGGGCGGCATCGGCGCACTCGTGGAGGCCGTGAACGCCCTCCCGCCCGAGGCGCGTGAGGACATGGCGCGGGCCGGGGCGGATGCCCTCCTCCGCCATGTCGGCGGAGGGATCGCGCCGCCCCACCCGTCCGCCGACACCCTGTCCGCCAGCGATCGACAACCGCCCTGGCGGGGAGCAACTTCACACTGAGCGCGGTTCTGGCCTGAAGAGAGTGCCTCGCAAAACGCCCGATCGCCGCGCGTCTCCCCGCTGGGCACGGCGGGCGTTTTGCGACCGAGACTCAGGCGGTGCTCGTGTCGCGCACCGGTGCCATCGGCCGGGAGGGTGCAAGGATGTTCGGCTTCGGAAGCGAATACGAGGGCTTGGCCTTTTGGCTGCCGCTGGTCTGGGCCGGCCTGCTGGCGCTCGCGGTGGCGATGTACGTCGTCATCGACGGGTTCGACCTCGGCGTCGGCATCCTCTTCACCGCCGCGCGGCCCGGCAACTGGCGTGATCGGATGATGCTCTCGGTGGCGCCGATCTGGGACGGCAACGAGACCTGGCTCGTGCTCGGCGGCGGCGGCCTGTTCGCGGTCTTCTCGGTCGCCTACGCGATCCTGCTGCCGGCGCTCTATCTGCCCATCATCCTGATGCTGATCGCGCTGATCTTCCGCGGCGTCGCCTTCGAGTTCCGCTTCAAGGCCGAGCGGTCGCAGGTGGTGTGGGACAATGCCTTCCACTACGGCTCGCTGATCGCCACCTTCGCGCAGGGCATGGTGCTCGGCGCCTTCGTCCAGGGCTTCCAGACCGAGGGAAGGGGCTTCTCCGGCGGTACGCTCGACTGGCTCACGCCCTTCAGCGTCATGACCGGCATCGGCCTCGTCTGCGGCTACGGGCTGCTGGGCGCGACGTGGTGCGTGATGAAGACCTCGGGCGAGCTGGAGATCTGGTCACGGATCAAGGCCCGGCAATTCCTGATCGGTACCGTCCTCTCGATGGCGGTCGTCAGCGCCTGGGTGCCGTTCCTCGGCCTGCATATCCAGTGGCGCTGGTTCTCCTGGCCGAACGTGCTGTTCGTGGCACCCGTGCCGCTGCTCACCGCCTTCGTCTGCTGGCGGATCTGGAAGGCGATCGACGACCAGCGCCATGTCGCGCCTTTCCTTCTCTCGATCGCCCTGTTCCTGCTCGGCTTCCTCGGGCTCGCGATCAGCCTGTTTCCGTACATCGTGCCGCCCAAGCTCACGATCTGGCAGGCGGCCAACGCGACCTCGGCGCTGCAATTCGCCCTCGTCGGCTACGCGGTGGTGATGCCGCTGACGCTGGCCTACACGGCCTACGCCTACTGGGTCTTCCGGGGGAAGATCGAGGAGAACCCGAACGCGGCGAGCTACCATTGAGCGCCCGTCGCATCCTCTGGTTCGCCGCCCTCTACGGCCTGAGCCTTCTCGCCTTCACGGCGCTCGTCTATTTCATCCGCGCCATCGCACGGTGAGGCGAGGGGCGGCTCAGAAGCAGAGGGGGAAGGCGGCGCGCAGCCAGAGCCCCACCCCCTCGCGGGCCCACAGGAGCGCGCCGGCCAGGGTCAGCGCACCGAGAAGAGCGAGGACGACGAGTTCGTGCCGAACGCTCATGCCGGCCTCGCCCGCTGCACCAGGGGAACGTCGCGGATCGGCAGGTTGAGGAGACCGGCCAGAAGCGCGATGCCGATGGAGAGGGTCCAGGCCGCATCGTAGGAACCGGTCCGGGCGAAGATGAAGCCCGCACCCCACGCGCCGAAGAAGGCGCCGACCTGATGGCTCATGAAGACGATGCCGAACAGGGTCGAGAGATAGCGCACGCCGAAGATCTGCCCGACGAGGCCGCTCGTCAGCGGGACGGTGCCGAGCCAGAGGAAGCCGATGGCGCAGGCAAACAGCGTCGCGGTGAGCGGGGTGAAGGGCAGGACGACGAACAAAGCCATCACCGCCGCGCGGGCGAAGTAGATCCACGACAACACGTATTTCTTGCGCAGCCGGTCCGCGGCGACGCCAAAGGCGTAGGAGCCGAGGATGTTAAACAGGCCGATCAGGGCCAGCGCGCGGGCGCCGATCCCCGGATCGAGGCCGGCATCGCTCAACACGGCCGGCAGGTGGGTCGAGACGAAGGCGATGTGGAAGCCGCAGACGAAGAAGCCGGCATTGAGAAGCCAGTAGCCGCGATGGCCGGCCGCCTGCCGCAGGGCGGCGCCGAGCGGGATCGCGTCGGCGGTGGCGGCGCTCCGCACCGGGCCGGAGGCAGCCGTCCGGGCGATGCCGAGGGCGAGCGGCACCATCAGGGCGGCCAGCCCCGCACCGGCCAGCAGCGCCCCGCGCCAACCGAGGCCGTCCATCGCGATCTGGGTGGCCGGCACGAGCAGGAACTGTCCGACCGAGCCGCCCGCCGTGACGATGCCCGCGGCCGCGCCCCGGCGTCCGGCCGGCATCAGCGGCACGACCGCGCCGAGCACGACGACGAAGGTGACGCCGGTCATGGCCAGCCCAAGCAGGACGCCGAGCGTGACGGTGAGGCCGAGGGAAGAGGACACGAAGGCCGCCAGCGCGAGGCCGAGGGCGTAGAGAAGGCCACCGCCTGCGGCGACGCGTCCGGGCCCGTACCGGTCCGCCAGCGCCCCGACGAAAGGCTGGGCGAGCCCGAAGATCAGGTTCTGCACGGCCATGGCGAGGCCGAAGCTCTCCCGCCCGACGCCGAGATCCAACTCGACCGGCCGCATGAACAGGCCGAACCCCTGGCGGAGTCCCAGGGCGATGGTCACGATGACCGCGCCGCAGGCGAGCGCGATCCAGGGAGAGGGCCGGCGGAGATGCGGAGGGGAGGTCACGGTCGTGGATCCGGGAAAGCGGGCCGGGATCATAGTCCGTGTTCCGGGTTCTGCAGACGCGGGTCAAACCTCGATCGGCGCCATTCTATGCAGGGCCGGTTTCGATCCCTTGCAGAAGGTCGGAAGGTCCGCTTCCGGGCACTTGATGAGCCAGAGCCGCACGACCGGGTTGGGTGGCTTTGCGACGGTCCGCTTTCGGATGACGTCTGCATCCGCAACAGCTGGGGCAAACGCGCGCGCCCCGTCACCGCAGAGGCCGCCGCCAGCACACGCAAGACCCTCAACCTCAACGCCGTCGGGCGTGCGCCCCGTCCGGCACCGTGAGCCATTGCCCAGGCGTCGCCTGAGCTAACCCTTCTCTGCGAAGCTAATCCGACAGCATTGCAATCTGAGGTTGGTCGTATTTCTTCGTCTCACTGCGAATTGGGATATAATATTGCAATCTGACCTGTCAGATACGGCATAATAATGCGTATCGCATCTAAGGTTGTTCGATTTTACGCTCAGAATTGGATTCGAATTCGCTGCGACCTAGCGCACGGCAATCATTTGTTAATTTGATATATGATAGTCCGAATTTGCTTGCTTAGAGATTAGAGAAAATCATTCGATTTCCGGTCAGTTTCAATAATAACAGCTGCATCTTCATCTGGTTCCACCAATCGATCGCAATATATTCCGGGTTAGTGACAGTATTTGCAATAATGCAGTAGTGTTGACTATGCGGCAGGTTTCCTGCGCCGATCGCCTCCTCTCCGGACCTGTGAAATCCATGTCGCCGCCAGGAAGACCGCTCATTCTGTCGCTCTCGCTTGCGATGGCGCACATCGTCGCGTCGGGGAAGATCCCTGCCCTCGCGCAAACCGGCCCCGAACGCGGGATGGCTTCGGCTCACGGAGCCGAGCCCCCCACCCTCTCGGCCATTCCGCGCCTCCGCCGCCTCTCCGGACCCGCACGACCGGCCTTCGGTGGCGCCGGCCTGCCCCTGGCGCGCCCCTCGACGGCGGCCGGGGTCAACACGGCCCCGGCCGGCAGCCTCGACACCCAGAGCGCCGCCCCGCAATGGGGCGTGCTTGGCAATTTCGGCGGTGTGCGAGACGATCTCTTCCGTGCCGGCATCCGCATGGACGGCAGCTTCGACTACCAGACCTCGACCAATGTTCAGGGCGGCCCCTACCAGTCGCTGCGCGGCGCAGGGCAGCTCGCCGTCCGTTCCGCCGTCGACATGGATCGCCTCGCCGGACTCGCCGGCGGCACCTTCAACGTCGCTCTCACCTACCGCTTCGGCCGCGGCCTCACCGCGGACCAGCACTTCGGTGTGCTCCAGCAGACCGAGGAAATCTTCGGCCGCGGCCGGTTCCCGCGCCTGACCCAGCTCTCCTACACCCAGCGCTTCGGCGAGTTCGTCGACCTCAAGTTCGGCCGCCTGCCGGTCAGCACCGACTTTGCCGGCTTCGCCTGCGAGTTCCAGAACCTCACCTTCTGCGGCAACCAGCCCGGCAACCTCGTCGGCAACTACTGGTACAACTGGCCGGTCTCGCAATATGCCGCCCGCCTGCGGCTCGGCAACACCGACACCGGTTATCTGATGGCCGGCGTGTATCAGGTCAATCCGCGCGACCTCGAGAACGGCTTCAACTTCGACCCGTCCGGCGCCGTGGGCGCCTTGGCCATCGTCGAGGCCGCGGCCTTCCCGACGCTCCCGCCCTTCTCCTATCCCGGCAGCTATACGGTCGGTGCGTGGTACCAGACCGGAGGCGGGCCCGACCTCTTCCTCAACCGCGAAGGCCTGCCCCTGGCGGTGGTCGGAGGCGCGCCGGTGGCGAACCGCGAGCGCAGCGGCCTCTACGGCGTGGCCGTACAGGAACTCTACCGTCCCAACCCCGCCAACCCGTTGGGCAGCTTCTCCGCCTTCGTCCGCGTCACGATGGCCAATTCCTCGACCTCGTTCATCGACAGGCAGGAGACCATCGGCTTCGTCTACAAAGGCTTCTGGGCTGCGCGTCCGCTCGATTGGATCGGCTTCGGCATCGGCCAGTCGCATGCCAGCCGTGGCCTGGCGCAGAGCCTCCAGGCGGCCAACCTGCTCGACGGCGGCGCCCGCCCGATCCCCGGATACGAGCGCGCGCTGGAAGTCTTCTACAGCCTTGCCCTCTCTCCCGACGTGGTGGTCCGGCCCAACATCCAGTTCATCAACCGTCCCGGTGGCGTCGCCGGACGGACCGACATCCTCGTCTTCGGCGTCAAAAGCGGCGTCACGTTCTGACGGGGAGAGGCATGGGGCCAGCGCAGCAATGCGACCCGCGCCA
>NZ_SRHQ01000018.1:0-124797 GCF_004683995.1 Methylorubrum sp. Q1
CGAACCAGTCGAACCGCCTCGATCTTGAACGCACGTCCGAACTTGCGACGCTGCATGGAGCACCTCCGGCTTCACCATCACACCTAAACCGGGTGTCCGTGAAACCGGCAGCAGGCCACTCCTTCAGGGTTCAGGATGCCCGAAAAACCTGCACTCGACGCGGACCAGTTGGCTGGGGCAGGGTCAGGAGAACGTCGGTCGGGCAGCCATATCGAATCCGTCTTCACTGGGTCTGTACAGGACGCGCGGAGAATCACCTGACCCAGCCGCCGCTGCCTCAGGCGGCACGACGGAATGCGGAGGGGCTCGATCCCGTGACGCGCGAGAAGTAGCGCGAGAAATACGCCGGGTCGTGGAAGCCGAGGTCGTAGGCGATCTCCGCCACCGGCAGGTCGGAGTAGCGCAGGGAGCGCTTGGCCTCCAGGATGACCCGGTCGGCGATGAGCTGGCCCGGCGTCGCGCCGGCCACAGCCCGGCAGGCGACGCGCAGACGCCCGACCGTGGTGCCGATCCGGTTGCAGTACTGCTCCAGGCTGAGGCCGGCGCGGTAATGCTCCTCGATCGCCGCGCGGAAGCGGGCGACGATCCTTGCATGGGCGGCCAAGCGCGTGGGACCATCGGCCGCCCGCGCGTCGGCAAGGCGCGCCAGTTCGACAAGGAGCAGGGTGAGATGCGCTTTCAGGGCGGCCCGCCGGGCCGGGGCCGCGCTGGCCCGCTCGCGGTCCAGCCCGTCGAGCGCCGCATCGAGGTGCGCGGTTCCGTCCAGAGCGAGGCAGCGCACCCCCTCGAACAGGGCCGCAAAGGCGCGCTCGTCCCGCCCGAGCCCGCGCAGGACCGCGTCCGAGACGGTGAGGACGCGGCCGGTGCTGCCCGCCTCGTAGACGAAACCGTGCACCACGCCCGCCGGGACGACCAGCGCACAGGGTGCCGCGAAGGCGGTCTCCTCGCCCTCGGCCGTGACGGTGCCGCGGCCGTACCGGATGCAGAACACTTGGTGCAGGTCGGCATGGGCGTGCGGCCGGATCCGCCAGGCCGCCGGGCGGCTGCGATCGTCCAGGTCTTCGAGGTGTAGAAACCCGTCATCCGCAGTCTGCGGTGGCTCGCCGTAAAGGAAATACCGGGGCACGACAGGTTTCGGCATCGGGCACGCGGCCTTTCGATAAACGCTACAAAAGTACAAGAGAAACGCCGCCGCCTCCATACCCGCGCGGCGTCGGCATCGGCAAGATCCTGCACAAGCCGGCGCGGATCGACCGTCACGGATCAGGGAGGGCCGGCCATGCGCACGCAGGTCGCGATCGTCGGTGCCGGGCCGGCCGGGATGGTCTTGGCGCATCTGCTGCACGCGGCCGGCATCGCCAGCGTCGTGGTGGAGCGCCGCACGCGCGACTACGTCGAGGGCCGCGTGCGCGCCGGCGTGCTGGAGCAGGGCACCGTGGACGTGCTCGCGCGGCTCGGCCTCGACGGGCGCCTGCGCAGCGAGGGCCTCGTCCACACGGGCGCCAACCTCGCGGTGGACGGCGCGAGCTTCCGCATCGACATGGCCGCGCTGACCGGCGCCGCGGTCACGGTCTACGGCCAGCAGGAGGTGATGCGCGACCTCTTCGATGCGGGCGAGGCGCGGGGCCTCGCGGTGGTGTACGAGGCCCAGGACCTGCGCCTGCACGATCTCGACGGCGCCGCCCCGAGCCTGACCTACCGCACGCCCGAGGGCCCGCAGCACCTCGTCTGCGACTACGTTGCGGGCTGCGACGGCTTCCACGGCACCTCCCGCCGGTCGATCCCGGCGGACGTGCTGAGAACCTTCGAGCGGATCTACCCCTTCGGCTGGCTCGGCATCCTCACGGACGTGCCTCCCGCCGCGCACGAACTCGTCTACGCGAGTCACGCCAACGGCTTTGCGCTCGCCAGCATGCGCTCGGCGACACGCAGCCGCTACTACATCCAGTGCGGCATCGACGAGCGTCCGGAGGACTGGCCGGACACACGTTTCTGGGACGAACTCTGCTTGCGCCTCGGCCCCGGCACCGCGGGCGGGATCGTGCGCGGCCCCGCCTTCGAGAAGAGCATTGCGCCCCTGCGCAGTTTCGTCGGCGAGCCGATGCGCTGGGGCCGGCTGTTCCTGGCCGGGGATGCCGCCCACATCGTGCCGCCCACCGGCGCCAAGGGCCTCAACCTCGCCGTCTCGGACGTGGTGATGCTGGCCGAGGCGCTGGAGGCCTTCTACGCCCACGGCACGAGTTCGGGTCTCGACGGCTACTCGGCGCGGGCGCTGGCGCGGGTGTGGAAGGCGGAGCGGTTCTCGTGGTGGTTCACCCGCCTGATGCACCGCTTCCCCGAGGAGACCGGCTTCGACCGGCGTATGCAGTTGGCGGAGCTCGCCTATCTCGGCACCTCGCGCGCCGCCCAGACGGTGCTGGCCGAGAACTATGTCGGCCTGCCGCTCGATCCTCCCCCCGTCTCGACCTCTGTTGCGGCCTCTCTCTCGGCCCCGAGCGCGAACCTGCGCGGGATGTGCCCATGAGCCACGAGAGCGCCGCCGGGATCCTCGATGTCCCCGCCCCGATCGACGCCCGCCCGATCGGCGCGGCGCAGATCCTGACCTTTCTCCTCTGCTTCCTCGTGGTGCTCCTCGACGGGTTCGACACCGCGGCCATCGGCTACATCGCGCCCTCGCTGGTGACCGAGTGGGGCGTGGGCCGCGCCGCGCTCGCCCCGGTGCTGAGCGCCGCCCTGATCGGCCTCGCGATGGGTGCGCTGGCAGCGGGGCCGCTGGCTGACCGCTACGGGCGCAAGGCGGTGCTGGTCGCGGCGGTGGTCGAACTCGGCGTGGCCTGCCTTGCTTCCGCCTTCGCGGCCGATCTCCCGCAACTCGCGGCCCTGCGCTTCCTCACCGGGCTCGGCCTCGGGGCGGCGATGCCGAACGCCGTGACGTTGACGAGCGAGTACGGCCCGGTCCGGCGCCGGGCGCTGCTCACCAACATGATGTTCTCGGGCTTCCCCCTCGGCGCGGCGCTCGGCGGCTTCCTCGCCGCCTGGATGATCCCGACGCTGGGGTGGCGCAGCGTGCTCCTGCTCGGCGGCGCCGCCGCCCTCGGCCACTGACCGGCGGCGCGGGTCGCCTCACCGGCCGCCCGCGCCGCCCAGCCCTCACGCGACCGGAGGATTTCGATGTCCGATGCCACGTTCGACCACCCGCAGGATGCGGGCCAGCCGCCCTCGCTGTTCCCCGCCTACCGCGCGACCGTGCTGCGCAGCCCGCGCGAGCCGCTGGTGCGGATCCCCCACACGCTCACCGAGACCACCGGGCCGGCCGGGACCTGGGAGGCCCTGATGGGCCCGGCCATCGCCGACCTGACCCGCCACGACCGGGGGCCGGGCGTGGCGATCGGTCAGCGCATCGTGGTCACCGGCCGCGTTCTCGACGAGGCGGCGCGGCCCGTGCCCGACACGGTGGTCGAGGTCTGGCAGGCCAACGCCGCCGGCCGCTACATCCACCGACGCGATCAGTGGGACGCGCCGCTCGATCCGAACTTCACCGGTACCGGCCGGGTCGTCACCGATGCGCAGGGGCGCTACCGCTTCACCACGATCCGGCCCGGAGCCTATCCCTGGGGCAACCACCGCAACGCCTGGCGCCCGGCCCATATCCACCTGTCCCTGCTCGGGCCGGCCTTCGCCACCCGGCTGGTGACGCAGCTCTACTTCCCCGACGACCCGCTCATCGAGATCGACCCGATCGCCAATGCCGTGCCGATGCCCTACCGCAACCGCCTCGTCGCGCGCTTCGACATCGACACGACGCAGCCGGATTACGCCCTCGGCTACATCTTCGACATCGTGCTGCGCGGGCGCGACGCCACGCCGTGGGAGCATTGAGATGACCGACGCCCTCGAAGCCCTGCCCCGCAACGCCGCTCCCCGCGCCGACAACCAGGATCCGGCCCTGTTCGGCCAGACGCCCTCGCAGACGGTTGGCCCGTTCTTCCATTACGGCCTGCCCTGGAAGGGGGGCGCCGACCTCGTCGGCGCTTCCGACATCGGCGCGCGCCTCGACCTGTTTCCGGAGGAGCACGACGTCCTCCACCTCGCCCCCCCGCGCGGGCCGGTGACGGGCGAGATCGTCTCCGTCGTCGGTACGGTGCGGGACGGGGCAGGCGAGCCGGTCACCGACGCGATGATCGAGATCTGGGGTGCCAACGCTGCCGGCCGCTACCACGGCGCCGCCGACACCCGGGCGGAGATCCCCCTCGATCCGGGATTCATCGGCTTCGGGCGGGCGGCGGTCGATGCCGCGGGCGGCTTCCGCTTCCTCACCCTGCGGCCGGGCCGTGTGCCGGTCGCGGTCGAGAGCAACCGCTGGCAGGCGCCCCATCTCGCCATCGGGGTCTTCGGCCGCGGCCTGCTGAAGCGGCTCGCCACACGGATGTACTTCGCCGACGGGACCGACAACGACGCGGACCCGATCCTCGCCCTGGTGCCGGAGGCGCGCCGCCGCACGCTCATCGCCCCGCGCATCGCCGAGGCACCGCCGACCTATCGGTTCGACATCGTGCTGTCCGGGGCGGACGAGACCGTGTTCTTCGCGCTGTGAGGCGGGAGACGCGTCATGGGGCGGGAGTGGTGAGGCGAGAGCCTGAGGCAAGGTCGTGAGGCAAGGTCGTGAGGCAAGAGAGATGAGCAGCAATTCCGTCGTCGTCGCGGTGGCGATCACCGGCTCGGTGCCGCGCAAGGCCGACAACCCGGCCGTGCCGATTGCGGTCGCCGAGCAGATCGAATCGACCCATCAGGCCTTCGAGGCCGGCGCGACGCTGGCCCATATCCACGTCCGCAACGACGACGAGACTCCCTCGTCCGATCCGGACCGGTTCGCCGCCGTGCAGGAGGGGCTGCGCCGCCACTGCCCCGGGATGATCGTGCAGTTCTCCACCGGCGGGCGCGGGCGCGACCCGGCGAGCCGCGGGCTGTCGCTCCGGCACCGGCCCGACATGGCCTCGCTCTCGACCGGTTCGGTCAACTTCCCGAGCATCGTCTACGAGAACCACACCACCCTGGTGACCGATCTGGCGACGCAGATGAAGGGCTACGGCGTGCGGCCCGAGATCGAGATCTTCGATCTCTCGCACATCCATGGGGCCGGGCGCCTGATCGCGGCCGGGCTGATGGACCCGCACCCCCACGTGCAGTTCGTGATGGGTGTGCAGAACGCGATGCCGGCCGAGGAGCGCCTGCTCGACCTGCTGCTCGGCGAGACCCGCCGGGTCATCCCCGGGGCGACCTGGACGGCGGCCGGGATCGGCCGCAGCCAAGCGGTGGTGATGGACTGGGCGCTGGCGCGCGGGGCGGACGCGGTGCGCACCGGACTCGAGGACAACATCCGGGTCACGAAGGACCGGCTGGCGGCGAGCAACGCCGAGCTCGTCGGGCTCGCGGTCGAGGCCGTGCAGCGGCACGGCCGGCGTCCGGCGACGCCCGCCGAGGCCCGCGCCGCCCTCCGGCTCGCGGCCTGAGGATGAGCTTCTCTGCCCTCGATTCGGGCCTGCTTGGGCCACTTTTCGCGAGCGCGGCGATGCGCGAGGCCTTCTCGGACGCGGCGCGCCTCGCCGGAATGCTGCGGGCCGAGGCGGCGCTCGCCCGGGCCGAGGCAGAGGTCGGCCTCGCGCCGGCGGCCCTCGCCGACGCCATCGCGGCGATCGCGCCGGAGACGCTCGATATCGAAGCGCTGGCGGCCGGCACCGCGCTGGCGGGGGTGCCGGTGATCCCGTTCGTCGCGGCCGTGCGCAAGCGCCTGCCGCCCGAGCTGGAGCCGGCCTTCCACAAGGGCGCCACCACCCAGGACATCGCCGACACCGCCCTCGTCCTGCAGATGCGGTCGGGGTTCGACCTGATCGCGGCCGAGAGCGAGGCCGTTGTCGCCGGGCTCGTGTGCCTCGCCACGGAGCACCGCGCCACCCCCTGCGTCGGCCGCACCTACGGCCAGCACGCCGCGCCGATCTGCTTCGGCTACAAGGCGGCGACCTGGGCGCTCGGCCTTGCGGAGGTCACCGACCAACTGCCGGGCCTCCGGGCGCGCGTGCTCACCGCCTCGCTCGGCGGTCCCGTTGGCACGCTCGGCGCTCTCGGCGGGCAGGCCGAGGCCGTGGCCACCGCCTATGCCCGGCATCTCGGCCTCGGCCCCGAGACGGTCGCCTGGCACACCCGCCGCGCCCGCATCGCCGAGGCCGGAGGCTGGCTCGCCCGCCTTCTCGGGGCGCTGGCGAAATGCGCGGGCGACATCGCCCATCTCGCCTCGACGGAGGTGGCGGAGGTGTCCGAGCCCTTCGTGCCCGGCCGGGGCGGCTCCTCGGCGATGCCGCACAAGCGCAACCCCGTCTCCGCCACCGTCATCCTGGCCGCCTTCGGGGCCGCCAAGGGCCATGCGGGTACGCTCCTCGACACGATGGCCGCCGCTCACGAGCGGCCGGCCGGCGCTTGGCATGCCGAGTGGCATGCCCTGCCCCAGCTCTTCGGTCTCGCCTCCGGGGCGTTGCGCGAGGCGCGGGCGGTGGCAGAGGGGCTCGTCGTCGATCCCGGGCGGATGCGCCGCAACCTCGATCTCACGCGGGGCCTGCTCTTCGCCGATGCCGCGGCTGCGGCCTGCGCGCGCCGCTGCGGCGGCGCGGCGGCGCACGCCCTGGTGGAGCGCGCCTGCGCCGAGGTGCACGCTTCCGGCCGCGACCTGCAGACCGTGCTCGCGGCGATGCCGGAGGCGCAGGGCATCGATCTCGGCGCCGCCTTCGACCTCACGCACCCCGTCGCCGCCGCAGCGGCGGCCACCGACCGTGCGCTCGCACAGATCGCGGCGCGCGCGAATTCGACGGCATCGCAATGATCCTGCCGAGACGGAGCCTCGACCCCGCATGCCCCTGATCCGCATCAACGATATCGACCTGACCTACGAGTTCTCTGGCCCGAGCGGCGCGCCGGTCCTCGTCCTTTCGAACTCGCTTGGCACGACGCTGGCGATGTGGGACGGCGTGGCCAAGCGGCTGCGCGGGCGCTACCGGATCCTGCGCTACGACACTCGCGGGCACGGCGGCTCCGCGACCCGCGACGCCGAGACCCGGATCGAAGATCTCGCCGCCGACCTGCTCGGTCTGCTCGACGCCCTGGGCATCGCACGGGCGCATCTCGCCGGCCTGTCGCTCGGTGGCATGACCGTCCAGGCCGCCGCGGCCGCCGCGCCCGAGCGGGTCCTGAGCCTCACCCTGATGGCGACCTCGGCCCACCTGCCGAGCCCCGAGAGCTGGGGCGAGCGGGCCGCCACCGTGCGGGCGCAGGGCACTGCGGCGATCGTCGAGGCGACACTCGGGCGCTGGTTCACCCCCGGCTTCTCGGCGCAGGCGCCAGCCGCCGTCGCGGCGATCCGCGAGGCCTTCGTGGCCTGCGATCCGGTCGGCTACGCCGTGTGCTGCGGGGCGATCGGCCGGATGGACCTCCGGCCGGTGCTCGGCCGCATCGGGGCGCCGACCCTCGTCATCGCCGGGCGCGACGACCCGGCGACGCCGCCCGCGATGGCCGAGGCGATCTGTGCGGGCATCCCGCAGGCGGAGCTGGTCCTGTTACCGCGCGCCGCTCATCTCCTCGCCGTCGAGCACCCGGAGGCGACGGCCGCCCATCTCGGCGCCTTCCTCGACCGGCAGCGCGGCGACCGTGCCGCCACCGGCGCCGTGCCCTTCGCGGAGGGGCTGGAGAATCGCAAGGCCGTGCTGGGCACGGCCCATGTCGAGCGCTCCCTGGCGGCGGCCGGGCGCTTTGCCGGACCCTGGCAGGACTTCATCACCCGCACGGCCTGGGGCGAGATCTGGGGCGATCCGCGCCTGCCCTGGAAGACGCGTTCCCTGGTGACCCTCGCCCTGATGGCGGCGCTGGGGCGGGAGGAGGAGTTCAAGCTCCATATCCGTCCGGCGCTCGCCAACGGACTCGACCTCGACGAGTTGCAGGCCCTGCTCCTGCAGACGGCGATCTATGCCGGAGTCCCGGCCGCCAACGGTGCCTTCCGCTGGGTGCGGGACACGCTGGGCGAGGCCGCCGATGCCGGCCCCTGAGGCCGGGGCAGGAACCCGCGCCGCCCGGCGCAGATGCGCGCCGCCGGGCGGGTCGCGGTCCGGCGCCGCGTGGGAGCGCGGGTGCAGGGCTCAGGCATCCTTGCTACCGATGCGGCGCAGGAGCGCGATCAGCTGGGCGCACTCCGCCGCATCGAGTTCGGCGAGCAGCGTCGCCTCGTGGGCGTGCAGCTGCCGCCGCACCTCCGCGAAGACCGCCTGTCCCTCGGGGGTCAGGTCGAGGACGAAGGCGCGGCGATCGGCCTCGTCGGCGCGGCGCGAGATCCAGCCCTTCTCGATCAGCTCGTTCACCAGCACGACCATGTTGGCGCGGTGGATGCCGAGCACGCGGCCGATCGCCCCTTGGTTGATGCCGGGATTGGCCTCGACGACCGACAGGATGCCGAACAGCACCTGCCGCATGCCGCTGCCTTCGATGACGCGGGCAAAGTCGTTCCGCACGGCCGTGCTGGCCCGCCGGAGATGGTAGCCCACAAGGTCCTCGATCGCGCCGAGCCGCGGCTGGAGATCCGCCGGGGCAATAACCAGTTCTGTCGCTTTCGCCACGCGGAGCCTCCCGAACCGGCGTGGCTTAACGAGACGGGCAGCAGGGTTCAAGCGGACGCCGACGCGCGCCGGGCCGGATACCGCACGCGCAGGGGCTGGGGCGCCTCAGGCAGAGGGGCCCGCCGGGCGATTCCGCTTGCGGTAGGCAGCCGGACTGATCCCCGCGCGCTGGGCGAAGAAGCGCGAGAAATAGGCCGGGTCGTTGAAGCCGAGATCGAACGCGATCTTCGAGATCGGCAGCGCGGTGTAGATCAGGGCGCGCTGAGCCTCGAGCATCTGGCGCTCGTGCAGCACCGACTGCGGCGGCTTACCCACGACCTGTGTGCAGGCCGCGTGAAGGCGGTCGGGGCTGACCCCGAGATCGGCCGCGAAGCGGGCGACCGGCCAGTTCTGCCGGAGATTGGCCTCGAGCAGCCGGCGGAAGCGTCGGTAGAGCCCGGCCCGCGCCGCCGCGGCGGGCTCGGTGAAGGCACGCAGGGCGTGCGTGCGTACGACGCCGACGAGCAGAAGCTTGACCAGCGCCGCCACGGCGCTGAACGAGCCCGGCTGCGCGCCGCCGACCTCGCGCCGCAGGCCCTCGAACAGCGAGACCACGTTCATGTCGATCTCGTCGGGCGCGCCTGGGGGGCCGCTGAACACCGCCGCGGCTGTCGCGTCGAGGCGCGCGGCCTCGTGGTCGTGGGTGATGACGGAGCCCAGGAAGTCGTCGGAGAGGGAGAGGACGACCCCCTCTGTCTCCGGCCGGAACGAAAAGGCGTGCACCGTGCCGGCGGGGATCCAGAGCAGCCAGGGCGCCCGGAAGCGGTCGTTGCCCGCGTCGATTCGGACCTGGCCGCCGCCCTCCGTAACCATGAGAGCCTGGGTCAGGTGGTCGTGGCGGTGGGCGGCGATCTCCCAGTCGTGCAGGCGCGCGCTCGGCCCGATCCGCTCGGCGTGCACGAAATTCGGCGCGGCGGCCTCCGCCACCTCGCCGTAGAGGCGGAAGACGGGAATCGCGCGCGTGTGGTCCGGCTGCATCGCTGGTCCTGGCCTCCCCATGGCGCGGGCGTCGCGGCGCCCAAATTCGTCCAAGTCTTTCTTGGCGGCGTGCAGGAATCCGGAATTCCGGATCTGTAGGCTCCATTGCTAGAGTGAACTTGTTCTCGGCCGGGATCTACGCCCCGGGAGCCGGAACACAGAACACGAACCGGATACACTTCGGGAGGAGATCGCCCCGCCGGCCGGCACGCGCGAGCGGCCGGATCGCGTCCGGGGCGGCCCGTGCCGCGACGGCAGGGGCGCGACCGCCGCGGGACCCCGCGTCCCGCCCGGCCGCGGTCTGCCGCGCGGCCCCTCCGCCCGGCGACGCGATGGCAGCAAGGAGGGCCTGATGACTGCGCCGAAGCCGTTCCCGATGAACGCATGGTACGCCGCGGCCTGGGATTACGAGATCAAGCGCGCGCTGACCCCGCGCCGGATCTGCGACACCCCGGTGGTGCTCTACCGCCGCGGCGACGGCGGCGTCGCCGCGCTGGAGGACGCCTGCTGGCACCGCCTTCTGCCGCTGTCGCTCGGCCATCTCCGGGGAGACGAGGTGGTGTGCGGCTATCACGGTCTGGTCTTCAACCCGGCCGGGCGCTGCACCTTCATGCCGGCGCAGGAGACCATCAATCCCTCGGCCTGCGTCCGCGCCTTCCCTGTCGTCGAGAAGTACCGGCTGATCTGGGTCTGGATGGGCGACCCGGCGCTTGCCGACCCCGCGACGGTGCCGGATTTCCACTGGAACAGCGACGCGCCGTGGGTCGGCGAGGGCGGGACCTATTACGGCCTGAAATGCGATTACCGGCTGGTGGTCGACAACCTTATGGACCTCACGCACGAGACCTACGTCCATGCCGGCTCGATCGGCGACGAGGCCATCACCCGCAACCCCTTCGACGTCACCCATGCCGGCCGCAAGGCCGTGGTGGAGCGCTGGATGGAAGGCATCGAGCCCCCGCCGTTCTGGGCTCGGATGCTCGGCCGCCCCGGCCCCGTGGACCGCTGGCAGATCATCCATTTCGAGGCGCCCGGCATCGTGGCGGGCGATGTCGGCGTGGCTCCGGCCGGGACCGGCGCGCGGACGGGCGACCGCTCGCAAGGCGTGAACGGCTTCTTCCTGGCAGCGATCACGCCCGAGACCGAGACGAGCTGCCACTATTTCTGGAACTTCGTCCGCAACTTCCGCACCGACGACCAGTCCCTCACCAAGACGCTCAACCTCGCCCATGTCAACGACGGCAACGGCGTCTACGATCAGGACTTCGCCGTGCTGGAGGCGCAGCAGCGGGCGATCGACCGCAACCCGCGCCAGCCCTTCTACAACCTGAACATCGATGCCGGCGCGCTCTGGGCCCGCCGCCTGATCGACACGATGCTGGCGGCCGAGCAGGGCGGCCCGGCCGGGGACCCGCCGCGCCTCGCGGCCGAGTAGGGCTGGCCTTCCGCGGCGCGCAGACGCCGCCGGAGGAGGAGAGGGAGTGGGACATGCACGCGAGACCCGAATGGCAGGGCGCCCGGCTCAGGGAGATCCGCGATCTGACGCCGGACATCCGCCTATTCACGATCGAACCCGAGCGCTTCGAGCGCCCGTCGCCGGGCAGCAACATCGCGATCGGCGTCCGGATCGGGGAACGGCCCGACACGCGGCGCTACTCTCTCGTCGGACTCGCGGCGGACGGGCTCTACCGGATCGCCGTCAAACGCCTGCCCGACAGCCGCGGCGGCTCCGCCTACCTTCACGGCCTGGCGCCCGGCGCGCGGCTGACGATCTCGGCGCCGGCAAACCACTTCCCGCTCAACCGGGGACGCCCGGACTACCTCCTGGTCGCGGGCGGGATCGGCATCACGCCGATCTACGGCATGGCGGTGGCGCTCGCCGAGGCGGGCGCGCCCGTCCGCGTTCTCTACACGGCGCGCGCCGCAGCGGACCTCGCCTTCGCCGACAGCCTGCGCGAACACCTCGGCGCGCGGCTCCAGATCGTCCTCGGCGAGCGGGGCGAGCGGATCGACCTCGCCGCCGAGATCGCCCGCCTCGCCTCAGGGGGCGAACTCTACATCTGCGGCCCGATCGGCCTGCGCGAGGCCGCCCAGCGCGCCTGGGCGGCGAGCGGCCGGCCCATCGACGGCCTGCGCTTCGAGACCTTCGGCAGCAGCGGTCGCTATCCCGCGGAGCCGTTCCGGGTCCGCATCCCGCGCCTTAGCCGGGAGATTCTCGTGCCGCACAACCAGAGCCTGCTGGACGCCCTGGAGGCGGCCGGGATCGCGGTGATCTCAGATTGCCGCCGCGGCGAGTGCGGCCTCTGCGCCGTGAAGGTCCTCGACCTCGCGGGCCGGCTCGACCACCGCGACGTCTTCCTCAGCGACGCCCAGAAGGACACGAACGCGCAGATCTGCACCTGCGTCTCGCGGGTGGCGGGCGGCAACCTCAGTATCGATATCGCCGACCGGAGCTGACTGTACCGATCGACTGCGAACCGGCACGCCGAGCACCTGGAATTACAATCTAGAAGCGCTGTCGCAAAAAGGCATTGAAGACATCGGGACGGGATGGACTACGGACGACTTTGCTCTTGTCCGCCGTCGCCATTATGTTATGTCTCATAACAAGAGTTGAGAATCACCGGGAGGAAGCCATGCTGGACACCAGCACGGAGCCGGGCGTCGCGCCCGCGGATACGTCGTACCTGGAGCGGCGCAACCCGCTGACCGGCGCGGTCGCGACCCGGATGCCCGCCCACGACGTGGACGCCGCCCGTGCGGTCGCCGACGCGGCCGAGGCCGCCCTGCCGGTCTGGTCCGAACTCGGGCCGACGGCCCGGCGCACCGTGCTGCTGCGGGCGGCTGAGTGCCTGACGGCGCGAGCCGACGCCTTCGTGGCGGCGATGACGGCGGAGATCGGGGCGACCGAGGGCTGGGCCCGGTTCAACCTCCAGCTCGCCGCCGCCATGACCCGGGAGGCGGCGGCGCTGACCACGCAGATCGGCGGCGAGGTGATCCCCTCCGACAAGCCGGGCTGCCTCGCCATGAGCGTGCGGGAGCCCGCTGGCGTCGTCCTCGGCATCGCGCCCTGGAATGCCCCGATCATCCTGGGCGTGCGCGCCGTGGCGGTGCCGCTCGCCTGCGGCAACACGGCAATCCTGAAGGCCTCCGAACAGTGCCCGCGCACCCACGCGCTGATCGTCGAAGCCTTCCGGGAGGCCGGTCTGCCGGACGGCGCGCTCGGTTTCGTGGCGAACCGGCCTGAGGCGGCCGGCGCCGCCGTCGGCGCGCTGATCGACCACCCGGCCGTGCGCCGCATCAACTTCACCGGCTCCACGTCGGTCGGGCGGGTCATCGCCCGGCGGGCGGCCGAGCACCTGAAGCCGGTGCTGCTGGAACTCGGGGGCAAGGCCCCGCTCCTCGTCTTGGAGGATGCCGACCTCGATGAGGCCGTGAAGGCCGCGGCCTTCGGCGCCTTCATGAACCAGGGCCAGATCTGCATGTCGACCGAGCGCATCATCGTGCTCGACGCAGTGGCCGACGAATTCGCCGAGCGCTTCCGCGCCAAGGCCGCCGCGCTCAGCGTCGGCGATCCCCGGGAGGGCAGGGCGCCCCTCGGCGCGGTCGTCGACCTGAAGACGGTCGATCACGTGCGGGGCCTTGTGGAGGATGCGGTGGCGGACGGCGCGACGCTGCTGACCGGTGGGGCGGCCGACGGCGTGCTGATGCCCGCCCATGTCGTCGACCGGGTGACGCCCACCATGCGGCTGTTCCGCGAGGAGACCTTCGGCCCGGTGGTGGCGCTCGTGCGGGCCCGTGATGAGGCGGAGGCGATCGCGCTCGCCAACGACACCGAATACGGCCTCTCGGCCTCGATCTTCACCCGCGACGCTGCGCGGGGCCTGCGCGTAGCGCGGCGGATCAAGTCCGGCATCTGCCACATCAACGGGCCGACCGTGCACGACGAGGCCCAGATGCCGTTCGGCGGCGTCAAGGCCTCCGGCTACGGCCGTTTCGGCGGTCGGGCCGGTATCGACGCCTTCACGGAGCTGCGCTGGATCACGGTCGAGACCCAGCCCGGCCATTTTCCGATCTGACGGAGGCGCGCGATGAACCGTCTCACCGGACGCTGCGCGGCCGAACGGCTCGCGCTCGCGGCTGGCGCCGCCGCGGCGCAGGAAGCCGGCGCCGGCCGCCGCGCCGGGGCCGCACGACGGGATACGCCGGACCCTGTTCGTCGCGCACGGCCTCCGCAGGCCCGACCACGTCGCGGTTGATGCCTCTGCGTCGCGGTGACGACCGGTCCCGGCCCGCGGCACCCGTCTCAAGTCTTCTCCGAACTCGCGTCGCGCATCTCATTTCGGATTTCATCCCAGATCCACTCGCGGACTTCACTGGAACAGCAGTCATGGCCAACGATCACGACACCGTCGCCTACGAGGTCCAGGACCGCGTCGCCTGGGTCCGCTTCAACCGGCCCGAAAAGCGCAACTGCATGTCGCCCGCCCTCAACCGGCGTATGATGGAGGTTCTGGATACGCTGGAATTCCGCGAGGACGTCGGCGTCCTGGTGCTCACCGGCGAGGGCACGGCCTGGTCGGCCGGCATGGACCTGAAGGAGTATTTCCGCGAAACCGAGGCGCAGGGGCTGGCCGGCACCCGCAAGGCGCAGCGCGAGAGCTACGGCTGGTGGCGGCGCCTGCGCTGGTATCAAAAGCCCACCATCGCGATGGTCAACGGCTGGTGCTTCGGCGGCGGCTACGGGCCGCTCTACGCCTGCGACCTCGCCTTTGCGGCCGAGGAGGCGCAGTTCGGCCTCAGCGAGATCAACTGGGGCATCCTGCCGGGCGGCGGCGCCACGAAGGTGGCGGTGGCGCTGACTTCGTTCCGCAACGCCATGTACCACGCGATGATGGGCGAGACCGTCGACGGTCGCACGGCCGCCGCCTGGGGCTTCGTGAACGAGGCGGTGCCGGCTGATCAGCTCCGGGCGCGCGTCGCGGCGGTGGCAGCCGTGCTCCTGAAGAAGAACCCGGTCGCCCTGAAGGCCACGAAGGACGCGGTGCGGCGGGTCGCCGACATGACCTACGATGACGCCGAGGATTATCTGATCCGGGCTCAGGAAGCGGCGAACAGCTTCGACAACGAGGGTCGGAAAGAGGGCATCCGGCAGTTCATCGACGAGAAGAGCTACAAGCCGGGCCTCGGCGCCTACGACCTGTCCAAGCACAAGACCTGACGAGAGCGCCCCGGCGGACACCTGGGCGGCGGAGGCCGCCCGGCCCGTCGGCGGCCGCTGCCGCAATCCCCGACCCATCCCGATGAGCCCGCGCGCATCGCCTGCGCCGCGAGGGAGAGCCGAGTCATGCCCAACCTTGCCCGCCTGCTCCGGCCCCGATCGGTCGCGATCGTCGGCGCATCCGACAAGCCGGGCGCGCTCGGCGCCTCGGTCCTCGCGAACCTGACGCGGGCCGGATATGCCGGCCCGATCCACCTGATCAATCCCCGGCGCGCCGAGATCGCCGGCCGCGCCTGCCTGCCCTCGGTCGAGGCGCTGCCCGAGGGCATCGACGTCGCGGTGCTGGCCATCCCCCGCGCGGCGGTGCTGGAGACCATGCGCGCCCTGGCGGAGCGCCGGGTCGGGGCAGCGATCATCTTTTCGGCCGGCTTCGCCGAGGGCGGGGAGGCCGGGCTCGCCGAGCAGCGCGCGATCGCCCAGATCGCGCGGGACGCCGACATGGTCGTCGAGGGGCCGAACTGCCTCGGCCTCATCAATTTCGTGGACGGCGTGCCGCTCACCTTCGTGGAACTGCCCGCGACGCCCCTGGCCGGCCGGCCCGGCATCGGGATCGTGTCGCAGTCCGGGGCGATGGCGGCGGTACTCGGCGTCACCCTGATGGCTCGGGATCTCGGCCTGTCCTACTCGGTCTCGACCGGCAACGAGGCCGCGAGCGGCGTCGAGGACTACGTCGACCACCTCGTCGACGACCCCGATACCCGGGTGATCGCGATGATCGTCGAGCAGTTCCGCCGACCCGCCCGCTTCCTGGCCGCGGCCGAGCGGGCGCGCGCCGCCGGCAAGCCGGTCGTGTTGCTCCATCCCGGGCGCGGCGAGGCGGCACGCCGCTCGGCCGCGACCCATACGGGGGCGCTCGCGGGCGATTACGCGGTGATGCGCCTGAAGGTCGAGCGGGCGGGCGTCAGCGTCGTCGGCACCCTGGAGGAACTCGGCGACGTCGCCGAACTGCTGCTGCGCTGCCCGCCCTTTAGCGCGGGTGGCACCGCGGTGCTCACCGAATCCGGCGCCTACAAGGCGCTGACCCTCGACCTTGCGGAGGATGTCGGCCTCGCCCTGCCGCCGCTCGGCGACGCCGACAGCCCGGCACTGCGGGCGGCGTTGCCGGACTTCGTGCCGGTGAGCAACCCGGTCGACCTCACCGCTCAGGCCCTGGTCGATCCCGACCTCTACCGGCGTGCGCTCGCCGCGCTCTTGGACGACACGCGCGTCGCCGCCGTGGTGCTCGGCATCATCCAGACCGACGCAGCGACCTGCGCCCTCAAATTCCCGCCGATCATCGAGGCTCTGCGCGCCCTGAAGCCGGGAAAGCCCGTCCTCTTCGGCGGCCTCGACGAGGGCGCGGCTGTGGCGGGGGAGCATATCGCGGCCCTGCGCGCCCTCGGGGTCCCCTATTTCGCCACCTGCGAGCGGGTGATCCGCGCGCTCGCCGTGGTGGCGCGGCGCGGTGGGGCGCCCGCGGAGGCCGCGCCGGTGCCGCCCCTGCCGCCGCGCTTCGCCGACGACGTCCGGGGCGTCGTACCGGAATACCGGGCCAAGGCCCTGCTGGCGCCCCTGGGCATCCCGTTCCCGGAGAGCCGCATGGCGACGACCCTGGCGGAGGCGCACGAAGCGGCCGGACAGCTCGGCTATCCGGTCGTCCTCAAGGCGCAGTCGGCGGAGCTGTCCCACAAGAGCGATGCCGGCGGGGTCATCGTCGGCCTCGCCGACCCGGGCGACCTGGCCCGGGGATGGGCGCAGCTCGCCGCCAACATCGCGCATCATCGGCCCGGCCTGGTGCTCGACGGCGTTCTCGTCGAACGGATGGGCGCGCGCGGCGTCGAACTGATCGTCGGCGGCCGCAGCGATCCGGATTGGGGGCCGGTGGTGCTGGTCGGGTTCGGCGGCGTCCAGGCGGAGGTGCTCAAGGACGTGTGCCTGTTGCCGCCGGACCTGGACGAGGCCGCCATCGCCGACCGGATCCGCACCCTGCGCAGCGCCGCCCTGCTCGACGGGTTCCGCGGCGCTCCGGCCCTCGACGTCGCAGCGGTCGCCCGCGTGGCCGCGGCCGTGGGCCGAGCGCTCCTCAGCGAGACGCGCATCCGGGAGATCGATCTCAACCCCGTCGTGCTGAGGCCCGTCGGCGAAGGCGCCGTCGCCCTCGATGCGCTCATGATCTTCGCGCCGCCCTGAGGGCGCCCGTCCTCGCCGCGAGCGCCGGTCCGAACGCCAGGGACCGATTGTAGGCGAGGCCGTGAGCCGCGGGCCGGTTCCGGACCGGACCGGACGACAAATCTCGGAGAAGAGCCCGAACAAGGGCCGCTCATCAGACCTTTGAAGAGGGAGAGGAACGCATGGCTGACGCATTGATACTGGGGCGCAGCACCCCGAGGGCAGGAGCGCTGACGGTCGGCCTCTGCTGCCTCGTGACCTTGATCGAAGGGTTCGATCTCCAGTCGGCCGGCGTCGTCGCCCCGCGGCTCGTTTCCATCTTCAACCTCACCCCTGGCCAGCTCGGCCTGTTCTTCTCGGCGAGCACGATGGGGCTGCTGATCGGCGCCGCCTTCGGTGGCCGCCTCTCCGACCGGGTCGGCCGGAAGAAGTCCCTCATCGTCTCGGTCGCCCTGTTCGGCCTCATGTCGATCTTCACGGGGCTGGCGAACAGCTTCGAGGTGCTGCTCCTCGCCCGTCTTCTCACGGGTGTCGGGCTCGGGGCCGCCCTGCCGAACCTGATCGCCCTCGTCGCCGAGAGCACCGCGCCGGAGCGGCGCGCGAGCGCCGTGGCCCTGCTCTATGCGGGCCTTCCGGCCGGGGGCGCCCTGGCAAGTCTGTTCACGCTTGTCGGAGCGGAATCCCACCACTGGTCGACGATCTTCATCACCGGGGGTGTCGCGCCGCTCCTGGTCGTGCCGCTGATCTGGGCTTGGCTGCCGCACAGCAGCACGGCCAGCGCCAAGCAGGGTGGGGGCCGTGTGAGGAGCGTCCCGACGGCCCTGTTCGGCGAAGGACGGGCGGCAACGACTCTGATCCTGTGGCTTGCCTTCGTGCTCGGACTGCTGGTCCTCTATCTCCTGCTCAACTGGCTTCCATCGCTCGTCATCGCCCGTGGCATGAGCCGGGCCGACGCCTCCTGGGTGCAGTTCGTGTTCAATCTCGGCTCCGCCCTGGGCAGCACCGCGACCGGTCTCCTGATGGATCGCTGGGGAAAAGCGGCGACCGCGGCCCTCGTGTTCAGCGCGAGCGTCGCCGCCCTGATCCTGATCGCCTTCGTCCCCTCTAACCTGTCGGCGCTGGTCTTCGCGGGCTTCTTCCTCGGGGTCGCGCTGGCCGGAACGCAGGCCGTGCTCTACGCCTTGGCGCCGAGCTGTTATCCGGCCGATGTCCTCGGCACGGGCGTCGGGGCCGCCGTCTCGATGGGACGTTTCGGCTCCGTCCTCGGGCCGATGCTGGCCGGAACGCTCGTCGGCGCCGGCCGGAGCGACGTCGAGGTGCTCGTCGCGCTCATTCCGATCCTGATGATCTCGGGCGGCGCGGCCACGATCCTGAGCCTCCGCATCCGGTCAGCGTAAATCGCGCCACTTGTCGGGACCCGTCGGGAAGCCGGTTCTCCAACCGTTTCAACCCGCTCCGTGCGCGGAAATGCAACTATAGCGTGTTTACGTGACGCAAGAGCACGCAAGCCGCACAGCGTGGCACGCTCGAATCTCAAGAACAGACCACGACCGTTGATGCCAACCACAAGCAAATGGGGAGAGGGATGAAAGTCAAAATATCGATTGCATGCCTGTCGTACTACCGGCGGGAAAATGCGCGAAGCACACGCGGCAGAACAGCACGAGCCGCCGCCCTTCTGGCCACCACCTTGATACTTGCCGGCGCTGCGCCGGGTTGGGTCCAGGCAGAAGAACTGATCCAGGGGCCGTCGGGCGCGCCCCTGGGGCCCGAACCGCCGAAACCGTCCTCGCCCTTCTTCCGGTTCAGCGATACGCAGGTGAGCTACACATACCTGAACGATCTCCGGCAGCCGGGCGTCACCGGCGGCCGGGCCGGACGCTCCATCGAGGGGCGTAGCGCGCCGGGCAACATGCTGAGCCTCACCCATGTCCATGGCTGGGAGTACGGCACCAATTTCCTCAACCTCGACCTGCGGCGCTACGGTTCGCAGATCCCGGCCGGCACGCCGCCCTATCCCGGACCGGCCACGACCTTCGATTACGGCCAGACCACCCTGTTCCTGACCTATCGCGGCACCTTGAGCGGCAACGCCATGGCGGGAACTCCGCTCTTCGTCCTGCCCGGCATCATCAAGGACGTGTCGCTGGCCTACGGCGTCGATCACCAGAGCGACAACACGCGGCTGTCGCTGCTGCGGACCCGGGCGATGGGCGGCCTCAGCTTCTCGTTCGATGTCCCGGTCGGCTTCTTCAACCTCGCGGTGCTCGCCCAGAGGGACTGGTTCCGCTTTGCCGACTTGCTGCCACCCCTTCGCCAGACCGGGACGGACATCGTGCCCCGCGTCGAAGCGACCTATCTGGTACCACTGACGTTCACGGGTTTGCCGCTTTCGCTGACGGGCTTCGCCTCCTACAACCCGCCCCGCGGCGACGACCCGAAGGGCGGACGGCTGAAGGCCGAGGTTCTGGTGCGCAGCAACCTCGTCCTCGACGTCGGAGACCTGCTCTACAACAAGCCTAACCGCATGAAGGCGTTCATCGGCGTGCTGCATCAGAAGAACCTGCTCGGCGCCAATTCCCGCGTCGTGCCCGGCGCACAGTTCACCTCGTTCTTGGCCGGCCTGAGCTTCTCCGTGTTCTGAACGGGCCATCCGTCAATTTGAGCATCGTCCCGAAAGCTGGTTGCCGGCTTTCGGAAAAAGATGATGCGAAAACAAGCGCCTCAAGCATCGCCCAGGATCAGGTCACAGTACACGACAGGGTAGCGGCGAGCGGTGCGAAGTGATGGGCTGAAGGACTGACCTGACCGGTATTTTGGACCGAGCCGAGTGAGAGGTTGACCTGACCGGCTGGCTTTGGACTGGGCTGATTGAGAGGGTCAGCCAGGACCGAAGGAGTCGGACATGCGGCGAGGACAGAAGACGAGCGCGGAGTAGGTCGTGCGGTCGTGTCCCTGTGCGTTGTGTAGCTCGCTGAGGGCCACCACGATCACCGGCCGGGGCCGGGCGGATCAGGCTGCCAGGGTGGGCAGGCTGACGAGGGGATCATCGCCGATTGGGGCGATGCTTTCCAGGGTGATGTAGCGTGAGCGCTGTACGGCCCACTCGTCGTTTTGTTCGAGCCGGATCGCGCCGACGAGGCGCGTGATGGCTGCCTCGTTGGGGAAGATACCCACGACCTCGGTCCGGCGTTTGATCTCACCGTTCAGGCGCTCCAGGGAATTCGTGCTGTGGAGCTTGACCCGGTGGGCGGACGGGAAGCCCATGTAGGCCAGCACGTCGGGCTCGGCGGCGTCCATCAGGGCGGCAAGCTTTGGCACCTTGGGCCGGAGTTGATCGGCGACCTTGCGCCATTGCCGACGGGCCGCCTCCGCGTCGTCCTGGGCGAACGCGGTGGCGATGAAGGCTGAGACGACGCGGCGGCCCGAGCGGCCGGCATGGGCGCGGACGTTGCACATGAAGTGAACCCGGCAACGTTGCCAAGTGGCGTTCATGACCTTGGCCACCGAGGCCTTGATGCCCTCGTGCGCATCCGAGATTACGAGCTTGACCCCGCGCAGGCCGCGTCGGGCGAGCTTGCGCAGGAAGTCCGTCCAGAACGTCTCGGCTTCCGATGGGCCAACGTCCATGCCGAGCACCTCGCGCCGACCGTCGGTGCTCACGCCGACCGCCACCATCACCGCCACCGAGATGATGCGGCCGGCCTCGCGCGCCTTCACGTCGGTCGCGTCGATCCAGAGATCGGGCTATTCGCCCTCGCTGGGGCGGGCGAGGAACGCGCCGACCCGCTCGTCGATCTCCTGGCACAGGCGCGAGACCTGGCTCTTCGAGACACCGGGACCACCCATGGCCTGGACGAGATCATCGACCGAGCGAGTCGAGATGCCCTGGATATAGGCCTCCTGGATCACGGCCGTCAGCGCCTTCTCGGCCATCCGCCTGGGCTCCAGGAAGCCGGGGAAGTACGAGCCCTTGCGCAGCTTGGGGATGCGCAGTTCGACCGTGCCGGCCCGCGTCTGCCAATCCCGGTCGCGATCGCCGTTGCGCTGGACCCGTCGCTCGGCGCTCTTCTCGCCGTGGGCCGCCCCGGTCAGGCCGCCCACCTCCAGTTCCATCAGGTGCTCGGCCGCAAAGCCGATCATCTCGCGCAGCAAATCCGCGTCGGCACTCTTCTCCATCGGCGGCACCCCATCGTGGCCTGCCACGATGGGCGCCGAGGCCGCGCAACGTCATCATCTCGTCGGTCATCGGGGATCTCTCGGGTGCGGGTTGGCTGTCGCAACCCGACCCTACCCGGCAATCGCCGATGACCACCCGTCAGCTACACCACCGCCTGGGACACGACCCAATCCCGTCGACGGTCGAGTCGAGATTGTCCGAATAGTGCAGTCCTTATGATGCTATCGTGCGCGGAAAACGCCACTGTGTTCTTGTACCATCGATATCACAGATATCTCAGGTAGCATAACAGATATCTCAGGTAGCATAACAGATATCTCAGGTAGCATATAGGCCGACAAATCACCCTTGAGGTTGTCAAAAGCCATGCGCCCAAGTCACCACCCACCGAAACATCGGCCGGCCGCCTGGGACCATGCGGCTTGCCAAGCTATAATCTTCCTGTTAGACGCAAGCCCAAACAATTGCACTCTCGCCTGCCAAGAAATAGACTTACCACATGAAAACAAAAAGGCGGGTCGTTATTGATGGACGAGAAGACAAACAGGGAAAATCCCTGCTTGCCATATCTGCCCTTTACCATTGCCGCTCGGAATTTTCCGGCATCGAAATCCGCTTCGTCGACGTGGATAATGCCTCTGTCCGCGGGGCAATCGATCTTCTGCGTTGGGAGACAGGTCTTGATGTCAGCATCCCATCCGATGTCGGCGAGAATACCGGCAACTCGATCTTCGAGGGCGCGAACCTATACGCTGCCATTCGCCTTAACAGCATAGATGGACTGCACACGGCAGAAGCCGCTTTCTTCAGGGTTCCGCTCCTCCTCGCTCTTCAGTTTCTGCCGGAATCGGCGACGAGCGAGCACTTGGCGCTCCTGCGGCCCGCGCACGACCCGGCTCTGTTTGCTCAATATTTGATCGAGCGCATACGATGACTAATCGCAAAGCGGGGCATCTACCAATCATCCTAATCGTTGGGATGCAAAACAGCGTGCATCTAGCGCGCTGGATCAACATGCTACGTGGTGAATTTGCACGTTTTGTTGTGTTTCCGGTGCATGCCCTAGAGCCTGTGGCCGAGCTTCACCCTTGGTTGCCCGTCAGTAGCCGGAGCGATGTTGAGGCCTTGGGATCCGGTGACGTGGGCGTCTTCCAACTCACCAGAACCGACAGTGAACGTTACACCACCTGGGCCATGGAACGAGCGGCGGGGCGCCTGTTTCCTGCCTCGCTCGGGGTCGAAACGAATCCCGCGTTGGCACTACCCGATGAGTTGATCGCAGCGATCCGGATACTGCAGCCGGATCTCGTTCACACCATGGAGGTTCAGCTCGCGGGCTATCTCGCCCTCGACGCCAAGCGGTACTTGGGAAGCGCGATGCCACCGTGGCTTCTCTCCAATTGGGGAAGCGACATCTATCTCTACCACCGGCTGCCCGCACATCGTCCGGTCGTGCTTGAGTTGATGGGTGCCATAGACGGTTATCTGGCAGAGTGCCGACGCGACGTCCCGCTGGCGCGCCGCCTGGGTCTGAAAGGACATGCTTTCGACCCAATGCCGGCTTCTGGTGGGATCGACTTCAGCACCGTTCCGGCGCTCGGCCAGCTCGCTCCCCCGTCGAAGCGCAATACCATTCTTGTCAAAGGTTATCACGGCTGGTCAGGCCGGGGAATGCACATCCTGTCCGCCCTTCACATGGCCGCACCAGCCCTGCGCGGCCGCTGCATCCGCGTACAGTTCTACTCTGCGGCGATGCTGGAGATGATGCGGGCAATGGCGGAGGCGGACGGCCTCGATATTGCGCCTGTGCCCTATGCCCCCACCCACGAGGAAGCCCTTGGTCGGATCGCCGAAGCACGCATCGTCGTCGGCATTGGAATCTCGGACGGAATCGGTACGACCCTCCTCGAATCAATGTGCTACGGCGCCTTTCCGATCAAGGCGACGACCTCCTGCGCCTGCGAGTGGATCCAGAACGGCCGCGACGGCATCATCGTCGATCCGCACGACGTGAAAGGGCTCGCCGAGGCTCTTGTGCAGGCTGCGTCTGACGACGCGTTGGTCGATGCAGCATCCACCCGCAATCGGATCCGCGTGGAAGAGCGATGGGATGTCGATCGCAACAGCGCGGCTGCACAGTTGATCTATCGCAACATGCTTAATGATTCTCCCCGAACCGTCGATCCGGCCGCCTGAGCGATGTCCACAGAGACCGTGACGATCCTCATCCCCGTCTACAACGGCGGCCCCTTCCTGATCCAGGCCATCGAAAGCGCGCTCGCGCAGACTTGGCCAGCGATCGAGGTGCTCGTGATTGACGACGGCTCAGATGACGACGGGCATACAGAGCGGGTCTGCCAATCCTTCGGCACGCGCATCCGCTATTTGCGCCAAGAGAACGGTGGCGTCGCTGCAGCCCTCAATACGGGCATCGCCGCGATGACCGGCCGATATCTGACTTGGCTGAGTCACGACGACCTCTACGATCCGCGCAAGGTCGAAGTGCAGATGAAGGCCCTGGCGGCACAATCCGGGCCCTGCGTGATTTTCGGCGGCTACGCCACGATGGACGAGGATTGCACCATTCTCGCCGAGATCGAGACCAACGCGGGCTATCGTAGCGATCAGCCACTCTGGGCGATCCTCGAAGGCCGCATCAACGGCTGCACCATCCTGCTCGAACGCACTCTCCTAGAACGCCACGGTGGCCTCGATGTCGGACTGCCGACGACCCAGGACTACGAGCTGTGGTGGCGGCTCGCGCTGCACTATCCCTTCGTTTACGTGCCCGGCGCCCTCGTTCGGCATCGGGTCCATGCCGGGCAGGGCTCGCATGGGCGCCGCCATATCGAGGAGGCAAGTCTTCTCTGGATGGAGATGCTGGAGTGGGTGCCGGAGGAAAAGGCGCGGGCGCATTCCGGCTCGGAGATGGCGTTCCTCCTGCGCGCTCGCGATTTTCTCCAGAAGACCGGCTATGACGGCGCCCAGCAGGGTGCCGATGCACTGATCCACCGACGGGCAAAAAAGATCCGGGTCGGCATCGTTCTGAGCAGCCTCGGTTCACGTGAGGCGGCGGTCGCGAAAGCCGAACTCGCCAGCAGCGGTCTCGATCTCGCCTTCCTTCTTGTGGACGCCTCGCCCGACCAGCACTTTGCACTCTTCGCCGGCTCGCTTGGAAAAGAATTATCCGACGACGTTGTCGCCAGCCCGATCGCCCCGAAGGACTTGGTCTCCCATACTCTGGCCGAACTTGAGGCCCCAATCGTCGCGTTCCTCCCGCAAGACGTGCCCGTCGCTACCTTCTGGACGGCCCTCGGCCGCCTCCTGTGCGATCCGGAACTCGACGGCGCCGCCATCCCGCAGACGAGAGGCCAGCCCGGTGCAGATCCGCTCGGACCGCTGTCCGGCCTCGTCATACGTCGAGAAGCCCTCTCCACCGCCCTGACCCGAGCCGCCGAGACCCGCAGTGACTTCATCTCTTCCCTCGGCATGTCGAGCCGGCTCGATGTCGTCGTTGTCTGATTTCGACGGCCTGCGGGTCCGCGTTCCCGACGAGCACCAGATCTGGCTCGTCTTCGGGGATCAGCGCCACTACATCACCGATCTCGATGTCTTGCGGGCGATCTTCCGCGATGATGCCGTCCGAACAGACCCCGACTGCGCGCACTTGCCGGAGGGAAGTGTGCTCGGCCCGGGCAGCCGTCTCGTCCGGGGGCAGGGAAGCGCATCGGTCCACCTCGTGGTCAGCTCGGGGCTTGGACAGGAGACCCGGCATCGCATCGTCGATGAGGCGCAGTTCGAGCGCTACGGCTTCAATCCGGAGAAGGTCGCCGAGATCCCCCCGGAGACGTTGCGAAGCATCCCGGTCGGTCCCCCGCTCGGGTCGCTCGCCGACATCCCCGATTTCGATGGTCTGCGCGTCCAGATTCCCGACGAGCACCAGATCTGGCTCGTCTTCGGGGATCAGCGCCACTACATCACCGATCTCGATGTCTTGCGGGCGATCTTCCGCGATGATGCCGTCCGAACAGACCCCGACTGCGCGCACTTGCCGGAGGGAAGTGTGCTCGGCCCGGGCAGCCGTCTCGTCCGGGGGCAGGGAAGCGCGTCGGTCCACCTCGTGGTCAGCTCGGGGCTTGGACAGGAGACCCGGCATCGTATCGTCGATGAGGCGCAGTTCGAGCGCTACGGCTTCAATCCGGAGAAGGTCGCCGAGGTCCCCCCGGAGACGTTGCGAAGCATCCCGGTCGGCCCCCCGCTCGGGTCGCTCGCCGCCGCCAAGGCTTTAGCCGAGCTTGAGGAGCTGGAAAGGCTGGTGGAGAGCCTTCATCACCGCCGACCGACACTGCTGCTACTGTTGGAAGAGCGGGACGAATTCGCGAAGCAGTTCGCCACCCAAATCCATGAGACCGTTCGCCGCCAGGTCCATGTCCTGCTCGGCTGGCTTGAGGACGGGCAGCTCGTCCTATCCTCCGGACTACCCGATACGCCGGACGCCGTGACCGTGCGGCCGGCGGCTTCGACTCTGGCATCGATTGCGCGGACTCTGCGGATCGGCCGGATCGACGTGCTTGCAACCCGATTCAGGCATTCCCTGCAAAAAGTCTTAGCAGCACTCAATCGTCCCTTCGATCTTACTCCAATGATCGCTCCTTTGGAGTTGGAGAAGTCGGGCGAAGCGGCGAACGAAACGATGCGGTCGCTCGCCCGGCAGGCTGCCCGCGTTGTTGCCTGCAGCGACAACATGCTGGCCGCTCTGCGCGTGCGGCTGCCAGGGCTGCCGATCACGACCGGTCTCAGCCCCGAGCCGCGCAAGCTTCGCCTATTCCGCGTGCATCCGGCCCGGCTCGACGCGGACGAGGATCTGCGCGTCCTGATCTGGGGTGACACCGCGGAACCCGCGGACCGGCTCGTGGTGGACACAATCGTCTCCGCTCGCGTCGAGGCCCTTACGGCCCGCTTCTTCGGCCTCGACGGCATACCGGGGGCATCGACCGCCGGACTGCGAAATCTCGGCCCGGCCGATCGCCTTGATCTCAATAAACTCGTCTGTGTCTTGCGTCCGCACCTCGTCTGGTTCTCAAGTCCGGCGCCGCAAGCTTTCGATTTCCGGGTCTCGGCCGCATTGGCGCAGGGTCTGCCGATCCTAGCGAGCGCTAGCTGTGGCCTCGGCCTGCGCTTGGCGGACCGCCCGTTTACCTGGATCCTGCCCGCGGACGCGACCGCGGCCACCGTGCGGGACGAACTGGCAGCGATCCGGTCGCGGTGGGCTTCCGAGTACGGCAGCCTGCGCCGAACCGAAGCCGCGACAAGCTTCTACCCGGGCGCCTATCTCGCTTGGGCCAAACCAGAGGCGTCGTTCCAGTCCGAGCCGGCGCTCAGCGATGCGGCTGCCTCGGTACCAGTGCCTTTCTCTGCCCCGGCGGCCCCATCGATCCCCGCGAAGAAAAAATGGCGGCTTTTCAAATGATCATACCGGACGCGGCCGAGCGCCGGACGATCCGTACCCTCATCTGCGACTTCGACTTCTACTCGGCGCTCGGCGGCGGGCAGACGTTCTATCGCCGCGTTGTTGAGCGGCATCCGGACTGGACTATCCTTTATCCCTCACGCGGCCGTGATCTTACGAGCGAAATACGATCGCGTCTTCCTACCAATGCACATCCCTACGGTTTCGACCGCTTTCTCTATCCTTGGGATCTCCTCGCCGCACTTAAGATCGAAGGCGTAGAGGAGCGCTCCTACGCTCTGATCATCTGCCAGATCGCTGTGCCGCTCCAAGGGCAATTCTTCGACGTGGTCGAGGTGCCCTCGTTCTTTCCTGTAGCACATCTCATCCGTCCAATCTTCGCCGCCTTTGGCATCGGGGTGAGAACGATTTCGCTCGGCATGCTCGGTTGGCTGAGCGTCAGCAATCGCAACGCCTACGCGTCGGAAGTGCCAGAGGTGGTGATTGAGCGATTGGAGGAAATGGAACGACGCTGCATCGCGGGCGCCGATGTCAGCTACACGATCTCAGATCTCCATGCCGCTGAGAACGACCAACTGAAGCCCTCAGCGGTCGTCGACATGCACGACGCCCTCGACACGCTGCCAGCCCCCACCGCGTACCCGCCGGGCGAGGGACCGCCCGATCTCTGGTTTGTCGGACGTCTCGACCGTAACAAGGGACCCGACCTCTTCATCGAGATCGCGTCGCAGATCCCCCGCTCACTCTACCGGAACTGCTACCTGTGCGGTCCCGACAATCCCTGGGCGTCCTCGGGACCGCGCTGGTCCGAGACGGTCCTTGAACTCGCCCGCGAGCGGCAGGTCCCCGCCGAGTATCTCGGCGAGATCAGTCACGACGAACTGTGGTCGCGCGCTTTTCGTGGCCGGTCCGTGATCGTCATCCCCTCGCGCTCCGACGCGTTCAATTACGTGGCGGTCGAAGCAACCATGTCGGGCGCGCCGATCCTCCTGTCGAAGCAGGCTGGCGCCGCAGCCTTCCTCGAGGCGCGCCATACTGACATCGCTCCGCCAATCATTGATCCCGACGATCTCACCGATGCGGCGGCCAAGCTGGAACGCCTGCTTGGTGATTACGAGGGCCGAACCGCGCACCTGCGCAAGACCATCCTCGAGGGTGGCTGGCCGGCCCCACGCAACGACTTCTTTGCGGACGTCATCGGATCGGCGCCGGCGGGCTCGGGCCGGACCGATGCCGGTCTTCTCGAACGCGCCCGTTCGGCCGATCCGCTGAACTTGGCTCCTGCTCGGATTTGGCGTTCGGTGGCGCCACCGCCGGCGGAAAACGACATCGAGATCGTCCTACGGGCCGGTCAGGACCGGCGGGCACTCGAACGAAGCCTGACCTCTCTGCGCACACCCGATGCAAGCGGGCTTGCCGTGACGATCCTGGTCGAGGCGGGGCAGGAGCCGGAAGATCTGCCGCAGCTCCTGCGCAGTTTCCATCCCGGTGCATCTTTGCTCCGCACGGGGAGCACGGACACGGCCGCGGCAATCAACGAGGCGCTGGAGAAGTCGCGGGCAGCGGCGCTCATGCTGCTCAACGCCGGCGACAGTGTCGAGGGTGGAGCCCTGCGCCGCCTCTTCCAGGCGCTACAGGCGATACCTGCGGCCGATCTCGCGATCGGTCTGTGGTCGGAACTCGATGCGTTCGGGGCGGTCCTGCGCGATCACCAGGCCGACGCTTTCGATATGCGCGCCCTGATCGGTCCGGGAGGCCGCCCCGGCGGCATCCTGATGCGCCGAAGCGACCACCTCCTGATCGACGAGTCGATGGGGGATTGCGGTCTACTCGACCTATATGGCCGGCTCTCGACCGCTCCCGTCGTGCGCAGCGCCGAGCGGATCGGCTGGTCCTGGCCGGCGGCCGAAGACGCGGCGGCGTCACGCCGCCCAGCCGACCTGTCGCCGCTGCTCCTGAAATGGCTGCTCGCCCCCCCCCGTGCCGACGGGCGGGACGCCGCTTGAGGACTGGGATGACCGCGCCACTTTCGTTCGACGGTATCCGGGTTCTCGTGACCGGAGGCTCGGGTTTCCTCGGTCAGCATCTGCTCCGGGCGCTAATCCCGCTCGGAGCCGAGGTCACGGTCCTCGTGCGCGATCCGGAAGCGAGCAGCCTCTCCGATCTTCGGAGCGGCGAGGCGGTGCGCGCCGGTCGCGTCGCATTGCTGCGCGGCGATCTCTTCGATGAAGCAGCCATTATCCGAGCAGCAGCAGGCGCGGACATCGTCTTCCATCTCGCCGGACGCGGCGGCGGCGGCGGATCGTTCCGAGACTTCACGGATGCCAACGTCACCGGCACATGCAACGTCCTGACCGCCTGTGCCGCGCACACGGTCGGCCGCCTCGTCTTCATCAGTTCCGCTGCCGTCTACGGATCGGGATCACCGATCGCGCTCGACGAGAGTCAGCCGACGCGCGGTCGCAGCATCTACGCTGCCTCGAAGATCGCGGCGGAAGCCTTAGTCGCCGCCTATGTCGCGACCGGGCGATGGGCCGTGACGCTGCGCCCCTCCAACATTTACGGTCCCGACCAGATGACCGAAACGGTCGTGACCACTCTCTTGAGCCAACTGGGCACGACGGACGAGATCGTGCTTCGCGCCCTGCATCCGGTCCGCGACTACATCTATGTTCAGGACGCCGTCGATGCGCTGCTCGCCGCAGCTCTCCGCCAGGACCTGCCGCCTGGCCGCACGCTGAATGTCAGCTCCGGCGCCGGATGGTCTGTCCGGCAGCTCGCGGAGGCGGCGATCATCGCCATGCGTCGCACCGAGTCGAACCGCTCCGTCAGCGTTCGGCCAATCGACAGGCCAGCCGGCGCGCTGGCCGATTACCTCGTCTGCGACAACGCTGCAGCCCGCGCTGCGCTCGACTGGATGCCGCGCGTCGATCTCGTCGACGGCCTACAGGCAAGCTACGCCGCCCGGCTCGGGCGAGCCTGACCCAGCGCAACTCCACCCCGTTCCGGGATGAGAGCTGCACTGGGTCAAGGATTGGGAGCGGCCGGGCTCAAGCCGCCGGGAGGAAATGATCGGGCCGAGCGGTGAACTGCTCCTGGGCGCGGGCATAGTCATCGGGACGGCCGATATCGATCCACTCGCAATCCTCGACGTAGCTCACGACTTTCTGTGACGACGCGAGAAGCGCGCGCACAAGGTCGGGCATGTCGAAGAAGGTGTCGGCCGGAATGAGTGGCGCAACGGCCTTCTTCGAGAGGACATAGAGGCCCATCGAGGCCTCGAAATGCATCGCCGGCTTCTCACGGTACTCAGATACTGTGAAGTCAGGTCCGACCGTCAGCGCCCCGAAATCGGCTTGCAGCGTCCGGCGGTGGGTCGCGATCGTGGCCGCGGCGCCACGATCGAGGTGCTCCCGCACCATCGCCGAGAAGTTCAACGTCGTCAGAAGGTCGCCGTTCGTGACGATGAAGTGGTCGGGCAGCTGTTCGAGGTTGGCGGCGATAGGGCCGCTGGTGCCCAGCGGCTTGTCCTCGACCCTGTAGGTGATGTTGAGACCGAGATTCGATCCGTCCGTGAAGAAGCTCCGGATGAGATGATGGAGATGGTTCACGGCCAGGATGACGTCTGTCACCCCGTGCTGGCGCAGTTGGCGCAGCAGCAGTTCGAGGATCGGCATCTCGCCGATCGGCATCAGTGGTTTCGGCATGACAGCCGTGTAGGGCATCAGGCGCGTGCCCTTGCCGCCGGCGAGAATGATGGCCTTCATCGCTTGGCTCTCAGACGACGTAGCGATCGACGTCCCGCCGATCGTGCTGGGACCGGAAGTGCTCGATCGTCCTCTCCAGCCCCTCACGCAGGCCGACCTTCGGCGTCCAGCCCGACTGCGCCTGGAACAGGCGGTTGTCGGAGATCAACCGTTCCACTTCGCTCTTGCTCGGGCGGATACGCTGCTCGTCCGTCTCGATCACGGCCTTCGAACCGACGATCTCGAGGATCATGGCCGCCACCTCGCCAACGGTCTGGCCGGAACCGACGCCTAGATTGAAGGTTCCGCCCTCAAGACCTGGGGTCACCGCCGCGGTCAGGAACCCGTTGGCGGTGTCGGTGGCAAAGGTCAGATCCCGCACCGGCGTGGTCGAGCCGAGCTTGATTACAGTCCGCTCGGGCTCCAGCGCTTGCATGATGACGGTCGGAATGAAGGCGCGGGCCGACTGGCGCGGACCGTAGGTGTTGAACGGCCGCACCGTGACCACCGGAACGTCGAAGGACCGGTAGTAGGACTCGGCGATCTTGTCGGCGCCGATTTTCGAGGCCGAGTAGGGCGATTGTCCCTGCAGGGGATGCGCCTCGTCGATCGGGACGTATTGCGCCGACCCGTACACCTCTGACGTGCTGGTATGGACGACGCGCTGCACCCCGTGCCGGCGCGCCGCTTCGAGCACGTTGAGCGTACCCTCGACATTGACCTTCACGTAGTTGCGCGGCGCCAGATACGAGTACGGAATCGCGATCAGCGCAGCGAGATGGAAGACGACATCGATGTCCTTGGTGATCGCCTGAACGTATTCCGGATCGATGATATCGCCAAAGACATACTCGATTTCGCGATCGATCTCAGGGGAGACGCCGGACAGATTTCCGCGGTCCCGCATGGCGTTGTAGTGCAGCAGCGCCGTCACCCTGGCACCCTGCCGCACGGCTTCCTCGGTGAGATGGCTCCCGATGAAGCCACCTGCGCCCGTGACGAGCACGCGTTTTCCGGAAAGGGTCAACCGATTATTCCCCTCGTTCGCGGGTGCGGCGGCTCGTCCTTCGACGCCAACTGCCCGACCATCTCCGGCCCCGGACATGCCTCGGGCCGCTCGCGCGAGGTTCTGACCGCGAGGCTGGGAACCGGAGGCCTGGCCAGCCGATCCGGGCCATTAGCCTAGTTCCCACGCCCGGACAAGCGAGCGCCAAGTTTTGATCCGCCGTGCTACTTGGCAGATTCCAGATTTATCGGATTGAACCGGCTGGGAAGCGACACGATCGGGCTACCAGCCTACCAACTTGCGATGACGACGACGCTCCGCCATCACAACTTGAGGGAAATTTATGTTCAAATACGCACCTAAAGTTGGATCGGTTGCCGCGTATTGACGGTGCCCGTATTGCTTTCGCGTTTGGCGGCGATAAAAGACAAGTCAAAGGCCTTTCGCCTGCGAGTGTGATGCCCGGCATCCGCGCTGTGGGGCGCCGAATTGATGACCTTATGTCCGGTAGGCCGTGCCGGATGAAAACAGAGCACGCCGCCGAGAATGTCTCTGCTGCGGAAACGATTGCAAACAACCGGACAGAAAACCAGGACCGGCGGGGCGGGCTTATGCAGTTGTTCTACGCGCCGCGCTCTCCTTTCTCGCGCAAGATCCTGGCGACGATCGTCGAGCTCGATCTCGCCACGCGGGTCAGCCTCGTTCGGATCGACCCCTGGACCGACGAGACGCTTCGACGGCACAACCCTGCCTCTAAGGTTCCGACACTCCTCTTGGACGACGGCTCGGCCCTGTTCGACTCGCCCGTCATCGCGCGCTACCTCGACACGCTGTCCGGACACATGCTGATCCCGCCCGTACCCCGAACCTGGGACGCACTCCGGCGGGAGGCGCTGGGCGACGGCTTGGCCGAGGCGGTGATTCGCCGGTTCGTCGATCGGCTCGGCCCGCACGATGACCGCCTCGACCGCGTGGTGACGCGACAGGAAGCCGCTATCACCGCAATCCTGGACCGGTTGGAGACAGCGCCGGATTGGATGCAAGCCCCTACCGATCTGGGGCATCTCGCGATTGCCTGCGCCCTCGATTATCTCGACGGACGCTCACCCGAACTCAATTGGAAAACACGAAGCCCCTTGCTCGCAGCGTGGTTCCATGATTTCCGTGCGAGGCCATCGATGAAAATCGCCGCGGATCCGATAATCGGCACCTTTCGGTCCATCAATATCCCGCATCCGCCGGCAGAGGTCTGAGAAGTTGAAGATTGCAGTCTTAGGCTCATCCGGCATGCTTGGAAGCGCCGCCTTCCGATATTTGTCAAAATGCTTTCCTGGGTTGGCCTATGCGACAGCGCGATCCTCGGCGGTAAAAAAGATCTTTCCGGAAGATGCCGCCAACATCTCAACCGGGATCGACGTCGAGAATGCGGACGCGCTGGCCGGCTTCCTGCGTGACGTGCGGCCCGACGTGGTCTTGAATTGCGTGGGAGTCGTCAAGCAGCTCGCCTCCGCCGAGGATCCGCTGGTCGCGATCCCGATCAACGCCATCCTGCCACACCGGCTCGCCCGGCTGGCCGACCTCGTCGGTGCCCGCCTCATCCATGTGAGCACCGATTGTGTCTTCACCGGCCGCAAGGGCGACTACCGCGAAAGTGACGCGCCGGATGCGGCCGATCTGTACGGGCGCTCAAAACTTCTTGGCGAGGTCGATTACCCGAACGCGGTGACGCTGCGCACCTCCATCATCGGTCGTGAGATCGGCAGCCGCAACGGCCTCGTCGAGTGGTTCCTGGCCCAGAGCGGGTCGGTGCGCGGCTACCGGCGGGCGATCTTCTCCGGCCTCACCACCGACGAACTGGTGCGGGTGATCGCCGACCACGTGCTGCCGAACCCAGGCTTGCGCGGCGTCTACCATGTGAGCGTGGACCCGATCAGCAAGTTCGACCTGCTCGGGATCGTCAAGGACGTCTACGGCGTCGCGACCGAGATCGAGCCCGACGATGCGGTGGCGATCGACCGCTCCCTCAACTCGGACCGGTTCCGGGCCGCGGTCGGCTACGCGCCCCCGTCATGGCCGGATCTGATCCGCAACATGCGTCGCTTCGACGACGAAGCCTTCTCACGGATCCGCTGATGTTTTCCGGCAAGACACTCCTCATCACCGGCGGTACCGGCTCCTTCGGCAACGCGGTGATCCAGCGCTTCCTCGCCACCGATATCGGCCAGATCCGCGTCTTCAGCCGCGACGAGAAGAAGCAGGAGGACATGCGCCTCCTGCTGCGCGATCCGCGGATCCGTTTCTTCATCGGCGACGTGCGCGAGTACAACTCGATCGCGCCGGCGGTGAAGGGCGTCGACTACATCTTCCACGCGGCGGCGCTGAAGCAGGTGCCGTCCTGCGAGTTCTATCCGATGGAGGCGGTGCGCACGAACATTCTCGGGGCCGAGAACGTGCTGAACGCCGCGGTCGCCTCCGGCGTCGAGCGGATGGTCGTGCTCTCGACCGACAAGGCGGTCTACCCGATCAACGCCATGGGCCTGTCCAAGGCGATGATGGAGAAGCTGACGATCGCCAAGTCTCGCATGTTGTCCAAGGACGACACGATCCTGTGCGCCACGCGCTACGGCAACGTCATGGCTTCGCGCGGCTCGGTGATTCCGCTCTTCGTGAACCAGATCAAAGAGGGGCGCGACCTCACCATCACCGATCCGACGATGACCCGCTTCCTGATGTCGCTGGAGGATTCGGTCGATCTGGTGCTGTTCGCCTACCAGCGCGGCCAGCAGGGCGACATCTTCGTGCAGAAGGCGCCCGCCTGCACGGTTCAGGATCTGGCCGAAGCCCTGCGGACGATTTTTGAAGCCAAGAACGAGATCAAGATCATCGGCACGCGCCACGGCGAGAAGCTGTACGAGTCCCTGGTCTCGCGCGAGGAGATGGCGCGGGCCGAGGACATGGACGGGTTCTACCGCATCCCCGCCGACGACCGTGACCTGAACTACTCGAAGTTCTTCACCTCCGGCGAGACGGCGATCTCGGCCGCCGAGGACTATACCTCACACAACACGCAGCGGATGAACCAGCAGCAGGTCATCGATCTGTTGCTGAAGCTCGATTACATCCAGCAAGCCCTGAAGCCCGCTTCGCCGGCCAGGGCCGCCTCCTAGTTTCCGATCCGGGACGAGACCTTTGCGCAAGATCCTCACCCTGGTCGGAACGCGGCCCGAACTCGTCAAGATGTCGCTCGTGATCCGGGCACTGGACCGGCTGACGAATCACATCCTCGTCCATACCGGCCAGAACTACGATTACGAGCTGAATCAGGTCTTCTTCGACGACCTCGGCATCCGCAAGCCCGATCACTTCCTCGAAGCGGCCGGCCCGAACGCGGCGGCGACGATCGCCCGGGTGATCGAGCGCGCCGACGCCGTGCTCGAACAGGAACAGCCCGACGCGGTGCTGATCTACGGCGACACCAATTCCGGGCTCGCCGTGATCCCGGCCAAGCGGCGCAAGATCCCGATCTTCCACATGGAGGCGGGCAACCGCTGCTTCGACCCGCGGGTGCCGGAGGAAATCAACCGCAAGGTGATCGACCACCTCAGCGACGTGAACCTCGTGCTGACCGAGCATGCGCGCCGCTACCTCCTGGCCGAGGGGTTGCCGGCCCAGCGCATCTTCAAGGTCGGCTCGCACATGGAAGAGGTGCTGGCCGAGTTCCGCCCGAAGATCGAGGCCTCCGACGTACTGGCCCGGCTCGGGCTCGAACCGGACCGGTTCTTCATCGTCTCGGCCCACCGCGAGGAGAACGTCGACTCACCGGCCCGGCTGCGGGTGTTCCTGGAAGAGCTGGGCCGGCTGCACGCGGCCTTCGGCCTGCCCATCGTCGTCTCGACCCATCCGCGCACCCGCGCCCGGCTCGAGGCGATCGGCGATCTGTCGCTGCCCGAAAGCGTCCGCTTCCTGCCGCCCTTCGGCTTCATCGACTACGTGAAGCTTCAGACGAGCGCCCATTGCGTTCTGTCCGACAGCGGCACCATCGCCGAGGAAGCGGCCCTGCTCGACCTGCCGGCGGTCACCTTCCGCGACGCGCACGAGCGGCCCGAGGGCATGGATGCCGGCACGCTGATCGTGGCGCCGCTCGGCAAGGTCGATCTGGTCGAGGCGGTGCGTGCGGTGCGCGACGGCTACGGTGAGGGCCGCCGCTTCGCCGGGGCCGTGCCGGATTACCAGGGCGGCGCGGTCTCGACCAAGGTCGTGCGGATCGTCCTGTCCACCATCGATCAGGTCAACCACACGGTGTGGTCGAAGCCCGGCCCCTTCTGAAAGTCCCGGGTTTCCAAAGGGCCTCACGGCCCTTTGGCGCATCTTCAGGGCCACGCCCTGAACCCGGCGAAGCCGCTCTCTACTCCGCCGCGTGCGGAAGTCGCTCACCCGCGATCCAGGCAGCGAGGTCTTCCCGCGCCCGGTCGGTCAGTGCGCGCTTCTTGAGCGCCGCCTTCTCGGGTCCGCGCAGGCGCTTGCCGGTCTCGTTGCGCGGCATCTGCGCCAGCGGCGGGAACAGCCCGAAATTCACGTTCATCGGCTGGAACGAGCGCGGTGCGTTGCGCTCTGCTTCCTCGGTCGCCTCGACGTGTCCGCCGGTGATGTGGCCGATGAGTGCCCCGAGCGCGGTCGTCGGGGGCAGAGGGGCGAGCGTCTGCCCGTCCGTTTCGGCGAGCGCATAGCGGCCGGCCATCAGCCCGACCGCGGCGCTCTCGACATAACCCTCGCAGCCGGTGATCTGGCCGGCGAAGCGAAGCTGGGGCCGTGCCTTCAGCCGCAGGGTCGCGTCGAGCAGGCGCGGGCTGTCGAGATAGGTGTTGCGGTGCAGGCCGCCGAGCCGGGCGAACTCGGCATTTTCCAGCCCCGGAATCGTGCGGAAGACGCGGACCTGCTCGGCGTGGCGCAACTTGGTCTGGAAGCCCACCATGTTGAACAGGGTGCCGAGCGCATTGTCCTGGCGCAATTGGACGATGGCGTAGGCCTTCACGGTCGGGTTGTGCGGGTTGGTGAGCCCGACCGGCTTCATCGGCCCGTGGCGCAGGGTCTCGGGCCCGCGCTCGGCCATCACCTCGATCGGCAGGCAGCCGTCGAAATAGGGGGTCGAGGCCTCCCATTCCTTGAACGCCGTCTTCTCGCCCGCGATCAGCGCGGCGACGAAGGCCTCGTACTGCGCCCGGTCCATCGGGCAGTTGAGGTAGTCCGCCCCCGTGCCGCCGGGACCGGCCTTGTCGTAGCGGGACTGGAACCACGCCTTGCCCATGTCGATCGAGTCGCGGTGGACGATCGGGGCGATGGCGTCGAAGAAGGCAAGCGATTCCCGACCCGTCAGCGTGCCGACCGCCTCGGCCAGCGCCGGGGAGGTGAGGGGGCCGGTGGCGAGAATGGTCGAACCCCAGTCCTCGGGGGGAAGGCCGGCGACCTCCTCACGGACGATGGTGATGTTGGGGTGTTCCTCCAGCGCCGCGGTGACGGCCCGCGAAAACCCCTCGCGATCGACGGCGAGCGCCCCGCCCGCGGGCACTTGGTGGGCGTCCGCCGTGCGCATGATCAGCGAGTCGAGGCTGCGCATCTCCTGATGCAGCAGGCCGACGGCGTTGCCGTTGGCGTCGTCCGAGCGGAAGGAATTGGAGCAGACCAGTTCGGCCAGCCCGTCGGTGTGGTGGGCATCGGTGGCGCGAACGGGCCGCATCTCGTGCAGCACGACCGTGCGGCCGCCCTGCGCGACCTGCCAGGCCGCTTCGGAACCGGCGAGGCCACCGCCGACGATATGGATCGGGTTCGTCATCGCGACGGAATAGAACCACGCGGCCGCGCGATCAATGCGGGCGGGCACGCGAACCGGAGGCGAAGCGGGGTGCGGCCGGCGCGACGGACAGGATGCCGCTCCATCGCCGCGTCGGCGAAGCGCACCGGACACCCTCAATGCCGCAGGCCCCTCTCGCGAACCGGCGCAACCGCTCCGGAAGACTTAAGCCGCAATTGCTCGCGGGTGCCACATCGCGGCCGAGACAGGCAAACCGCGCCGGCATTACCGTGGGGCCCTCGTCCCCGATATCCGGGCCGGTCAAGCGGAGCGGACGGCAATGGCGATCTCTCCCGACGGGGCGCTGCCCTACTTCGTGTACGACGGCTACCTCGTCTCGCTCTATCCGTGGCAGGGCCAGCACGTCGCGCTCCTGACATCGGCCAACGATCTCGACGGCGATGTCATGCAGGACGTCCTGAACAGGATCGACGCCGCCTACGAGGTCTACCTCGCCATCACCGGGCAGGCTCCGACCCCGTACCGGGCCTATAACGGCCTACTCACGATCGCCGAGGTGCCCACGGCGCTCGGAGGCGCGGCGAACGCGATCGGCTTTCTGGGAGCCTCCGGCATCGAGCTCACGACCGGCGCGTTCGATCAGCTCTACGCCGGCGCGGCCGAAGACGGCACATTCGATCAGACCGTCTTCTACGAACTCGGGCGGAACTTCTGGTTCTACGGTCCGCAACTCGGGACCGTGGATGCCTTCGTCACGGGGTTCGCGATCGCCAACCGGTTCGTGTCGATGCAGGAGGCCGGCATCCCCGGCAGCGCGTTCGGGGCCCTGCCCTTCGACGAATTCAAGCAGTCCATCCTCGAAGATCTTGCGCAGACCTTCTTCGGGGAGGCGGGCACCACGCTCGCCAACACCCTCGGCGCGGCGACCGGCGTTCCGAACGCCAACAATTGGGGTGCTGCGGACCTCGCCGCCTCCCTGCTCAGCCAAGTCTACGAGGATCTCGGCCTCGACGCCTACGGGCGCTTCTATCAGGAACTCGCCGGCCGTCCCGCCGCGGGCACGCCGGAAGAGGCCTTCGCCAATCTGGTCGCCGCCGCGAGTCAGGCCACCGGGATCGACTACGGCTTCCTGAACAAGGCCGAGGGCGTCGCCTATGTCGTCGGCGGCCGGGGCGACGACCGGCTCGAGGCCGACGGAAGCGGCAACCCGGTCCTGGGCTTTGCCGGCGACGACACGCTCATCGGCACGGCCGGCGCCGACCGGCTGTTCGGCGACGCGGGCGACGACGTCCTGCGCGGCGGAGGCGGCCGCGATCAGCTCGTGGGCGGGGCTGGCGACGACACCTACTTCGTCGACACGCCCGGCGACCATGTGTTCGAGGGTCGGGGGCAGGGCACCGACAGGCTCGTGGCGACGAGCGCGTACACACTGGCTGCCGGCCAGGAGATCGAGATCCTGCAACTCGCCGAGAGTACCGGATGCGCGCCGCTGTCCCTTACCGGAAACGCCTTCGGCCAGCGGCTGATCGGCAATGCCGGCGACAACAGGCTCGCTGGCGGCGGCGGTGACGACAGCCTTGCGGGCGGCCTCGGCGCCGACCGGCTCACGGGCGGAGCGGGCGCCGATGCCTTCGTGTTCGACACCCGGCTCGGTCGCGGCAACATCGATCACGTCAGGGATTTCGCGTCACAGGACGACGTGTTCCACCTCGACCACGCGGTCTTCTCAAGCCTCGACATCGGGGCGCTGACGCCCGGGCAGTTCAAGAACCTGGGTCCGGCCAAGGCGATCAAAGCGGATGCCGACGACCGCATCCTCTACAAGCAGAAGACGGGCGAGCTGTTCTACGATGCCGACGGCAGCGGCCGGAAAGAGGCCGTCCTGATCGCGGTGCTGGACAACCACGCCGCCCTCGACCACACGGATTTCCTCATCGTGTGATCCCGCCTTCCGTATGGCGCAAGGCCGACTGTCAGTGCAGCTTCGGTCCGATCAGGAACCGGTCGCGATCGACCGAGGTCAGCGCGAGCCGGGTCAGGCGCCCGTCCCGGTTGACCGTGAGGGGGACGCGCACCCCCGCCTCGCCGAGTGCCCAGACCTGCCGGAAGAGGCCGGCGAGGTCGGCGACCGGCTCGCCCGCCACCTCGGTCAGCACGTCGCCCGCGCGCAGGTCGGCGGCCTCCGCCGGGCCCCTGTCGGCGGTCCCCATCACCACGACGCCGTCCTCGGTCTCGGTGGCGTAGAGGCCGAGCCAGGGGCGGGGCGGGCGGTCGGCCCGGCCGCGGCTCTCGAGATCGGCCAGGATCGGCGGCAGGAGTTCGATCGGTACGACCATGTTGATCGCCCGCCCCGCCCCTGTGCCGCCCTGCTGGAGTTGAAGCGAGCCGATGCCGACCAGCGCGCCGTCGGCCCCGATCAGGGCGGTGCCGCCCCAGTGCGGATGGGCGGGGGTGGTGAACAGGGCCTCGTCGAGGACGTACTCCCAGTAGCCGGCGAATTCCTGCCGGGCGACGAGTTCGACCGCGAGGCTGTGCGAGCGCCCGCCCGCCCCCGCGACCACGGCCCGCTCGCCGACCTTCAGCGTATCCGAACGCCCGAGCCTCAGGGCGGGTAGGCCGAGGCGACCCAGGGCCTGGACCAGGCCGAAGCCGGTCTCCCCGTCATAGCCGACGACGTAGGCCGGCACCGAGCGCCCGTCATGGGTGGTGAGCCAGACGCTCTCGGCCTCCAGCACGAGGTAGCCGATGGTGAGCACCAGCCCGTCCTCGCGGATCACCACGCCGTTGCCCGCCCGCTCGGTGCCGAGCGTCTCCGCCGTGAAGGCCTCCGCCGGCACCCGCGCGGAGAGGGAGACGACCGAGGTCAGCGCCCGCTCCAGATCGTAGGCGTAGTCGCCGGCCTTCGGCTGCAGGGCGGCCGGAATCCTGAATTCGCCGTGCGCGGACATGTTCTGCAATTTCCCTGCGCCCCGCTCCGCCGCCGCCCGTGGACCGACTTCCGCGGAAACGGCGGCCGCCGGGGCGGTCGCATCCGTCTCCCGTCCGTGAGGTTCGCCGGGCTGCGCTCCCGACACAGATAGGCGGCGCATCTCGCCCCGACACCCGCCCGCCGCCGCGTCGAAAGGCACCGGCGCCACGCCCCGACACCACGCCCGCCGTTTCGCCCCGAACGAGCGCTCTTCGCGCCGCGAAACCGCCGAAACGGCTTCGCGATTGCCCTGTCGACATCGCGACGGCCTGTGGTGCGTCGGCAAAGCCTCCGATAGGGTGCCGCTCCCTGTCCCGCCGCGCTGAGCGCCCGGCGGACGCCTCTCATCCAGACGCACCGGAACCATGTCGCGTCCTCCGACGACCTCCCTCCGCGCCGCGCCCGCCGGAAGCGGGCCGTGACGCCGCACGACGGAGAACTGGCCGGGATGCTGGACCGCGTCGCCCGCCAGGACGTGGCGGCCCTGCGGGCGCTCTACGACCGGACCGCGCCGAAACTTTTCGGGATCATCCTGCGTATCCAGCGAGACCGGAGCCTCGCCGAGGACGTGCTTCAGGATGTCTACCTGAAGGTCTGGCAGTCGGCGGGCTCCTACGCGCCCTCCGCCGGGGCCCCACTTCCGTGGCTGTGTACGATCGCGCGCAACCGGGCCATCGACGGGCTGCGCCGCCGGAGCGAGGTTCCGATGCCGTCTGGTGAAAGCGGGGAGGCCTGGATGGAGCGCCTCGTCGCCCCGACCGACGAGGAAGGCGCCTTCCTCGACCGCGACGCGCTCGTCGCCTGCCTGTCCCGGCTCGATCCGACGCAGCGCGACTGCGTCGTGCTGGCCTATTGCGAGGGCTGGTCGCGCGAGGAACTCGCCGAACGCTTCGAGCGGCCCGTCAACACCGTCAAGACCTGGCTGCACCGGACGCTGGCCGCCCTGAAATCCTGCCTGGAGCGTATCGCGTGAGCGGCGGCAGCGGCAGACCGGAACCGGCGGAACGCGACCTGCGGGCGGCCGAGTACGTGCTCGGCACCCTCGATGCGGGTGAGCGCGCCGCGTTCGAATTGGAGCGGGCGGTCGATCCGGCCACCGAGGCCGCCGTCCGCGCCTGGGAGCGGCGTCTCGCCCCGCTCGCGCGCGCCGTGCCCGCGGTCGAGCCGCCAGCCCATATCTGGCCGGAGATCGCCCAAAAGATTGCCGAAGGGATCGCGCGCGGCACCGCGGCGGACGATCCCGCCCCCCGGCCGGACCAAGCCGGCGCCGCCAACGACAACCGCCTGCGCGACCTGCGGCGGCAACTCCGGCTCTGGCGCTTCACCGCGGCGGGGGCGGGGCTGGTCGCCGCCAGCCTCGCGCTGGTGGTGCTCACCGGTGCGCCGCGGCTCGGCGAGGAGCGGGCGGGCGGCGCGGGGGAGGGCCGCTACGTCGCCGTGGTCACGAGCGCGGGCGACCTGCCGGCCCTGATCGTCAGCGTCGACACCGAAGCCGGCACCGCCCGGGTGCGGCCGGTGGCGGCGCAGGCGCCGGCCGGCCACAGTCTGGAACTCTGGTATGTCGGGCCGGGCGCCGCCCCGAAGCCGATCGGTCTCGTCGAAGGCGAGGCCACCCGCATCCGCCTGCCGCCGGAGGCCGGACGCGGCGGGGACGGCGTCATCGCCGTGTCGGTGGAGCCGCCGGGCGGCTCGCCCACCGGCAAGCCCACCGGGCAGGTGATCTACACCGGCAAGCTGATCCGGGAATAGGACGCGCCCCACCGGGGCCGCCCCTTCCGGAATCGAAGCGATTCTCACGCTCAAGCATCGTCTTGTCTTTGCATCGTCTTTTTTCGAAAGCCGGCAACCACCTTTCGGGACGATGCTCTCACCGTCCCGAAACGGACAAAGCCGCCCAGCCTTGCGGCGGGACGGCTTCGTGACCTTGAACAGACCGGGGACGCGATGGGCGCCCCCGATCGGATCGATCAGCTCAGTACTTGCGAACGAGCGGGGCCGGCATCGGGGCCGGGGCGGCCGCCGGGGTGTAGAGCGGGGCCACGATGCGGAACCAGCCGTCGGTGCTCTCGCGCAGGCCGGCCGTGGTCACGACGTCGCGGGCGACGTAGGCCTGAACCGAGAACGGTCCGAAGTCGTAGCCGATGAGACCGCCGAGAGCGAACCGGCCACCGCGACCGATGCGGCTGGTCGGGTCGTTCACGAAGGCGAGCAGGTTCGGGTCGAGGTTGACCGTGCCGTAGCCGATGGCGCCGATCTCGAACTTGCCGAACTTCTTGGTCGCGGTCAGGTCGAGGTTGAACGCGTCCGAGATCTGCACCGGGCCGAAGAAGCCGGGGATGCCGTTGCGGCCGTCGAAGCGGCTGGGCGAGTCGTAGAAGTTGTAGGTCAGGTTGGCGGTCAGGTTGTAGCCGTCGCCGGTGTAGCTGACGGCACCGCCGACACGGTAGGTGTTGGAGGCCAGGATGTTGAGGCCGCCGCCGCGACCGGCGTTCAGCTCGTTGAGGTAGGAACCGCCGAGCAGGCTGACGCCGATGTTGCCGCCGAGGTCGAACGCCCAGATCGCGCCGACGAAGGTGCCGACGTTGATCGAGGTGTCACGGCCGCCGGCCGCGCGGCTGAAGGTGAACACGGTCGGGGGGGCCACGACGAACTCGAGCCGGCCGCCGAACGGCACGTAGGGGGTCGCCCACACGAGGATCGGGATGTTGACCGCGGTGTCGACCGAGGTCGCGTTCGGGCCATCCGGGCTGCGGTAGGTGAAGGTGTTGATCGCGTAGATGCCCTCGGGGAGCGGCGCGCCAACGGCCAGACCGACCTGCTCACCAGGAACCGTGGTCGACTGCGCCTGGGCAACGGTCGTCGTCATTCCGGCCGTGAGCGCAATGGCGCCAGCGGCGAGCCAGTTCTTCATCATTTTTCTCGTTCCTTCCCAAGGATTTCAGGCGTCCGCCCCGTAGCGCCTGCATCGCCTCTCGCCTCCCTCTCTCCCCGGAGTGGATGGCTGGTGTGATGCCGGTGCCCCCTACGGCCGCACCTCAAGTCTCGACGTCGGGAACTATTCTACAGACCGCCCGCGAAAGACAGGGGATTGCCTCCAATCTCGGCAGTTCGAACCCTACCGTTGCTCAAAAGCCGCATTTTTGCTGCGAAGCAACCAAGGGCTTAACGACCTCTTAACGCAATCCATCTTGGACGAATGCCTTCCCGCGAGCGGGATTCAGGCGAAATAGTACATTGTCCTCAAGTCATTGGCCGCCGCATCCGACCGGGATTCTTCGGCAGAAGGGGCCGGGCAGTTGCGCAAATGCGAACGCGGGTTGTGGGCTCGGCCGGCACCGACGGCGCCGTCACCAGGGGCCGGACGGACCGGTCCAGCCGACCGAATCGCCCCTCGGCCCGGCCCCCGGCCGCGCAGGAACCCATCACCATCAGGTTGCGCCGGCCCGCCCGCTTCGGCCAGCGCTCCCTATTCGGCGGCCTGACGGCCCGCGGCGTTGGTGCGGCGGCGCGATGCGGCGCCCGCCTTCTCCTTGCCGGTGTCCTTGGCTGCGCCCTTGGCCGCATCCTTGGCGGCCTTCCCGGCCGGGCGCCGCGCCAGCACCTCGCGCAGGAAGCGCCCGGTATGGCTCGCCGTGCTCGCGGCGATCTCCTCGGGCGTGCCCTGGGCCACGACGCGGCCGCCGCCGTCGCCGCCCTCGGGGCCCATGTCGATCACCCAATCGGCGGTCTTGATGACCTCCAGATTGTGCTCGATCACCACGACGGTGTTGCCCTGATCGACCAGTTCGTGGAGCACCTCCATGAGCTTGGCGACGTCGTGGAAATGTAGCCCGGTGGTCGGCTCGTCGAGGATATAGAGGGTGCGGCCGGTGGCGCGCTTCGACAGCTCCTTGGAGAGCTTCACCCTTTGCGCCTCGCCGCCCGAGAGCGTGGTCGCCTGCTGGCCGACGCGGACGTAGTGCAGGCCGACGCGGGCCAGCGTTTCCATCTTTTCGCGGATCGACGGCACGGCCTTGAACAGGTCGGCGGCCTCCTCCACCGTCATGTCGAGGACGTCGGCGATGGACCTGTTGCGGTAGCGCACCTCCAGCGTCTCGCGGTCGTAGCGCTTGCCCTTGCACACGTCACAGGTGACGTAGACGTCGGGCAGGAAGTGCATCTCGATCTTGATGACGCCGTCGCCCGAGCAGGCCTCGCAGCGCCCGCCCTTCACGTTGAACGAGAAGCGCCCGGCCTGGTAGCCGCGGGCCTTGGCCTCGGGCAGGCCGGCGAACCAGTCGCGGATCGGGGTGAAGGCGCCGGTATAGGTCGCCGGGTTCGAGCGCGGGGTGCGGCCGATCGGCGACTGGTCGATGTCGATGACCTTGTCGAGATGCTCCAATCCCTCGATCCGCTCGAACGGGGCCGGGTGCTCCAGGGCGCCGTTGAGGCGCTTGGCCGCCGCCTTGTAGAGCGTGTCGATGATCAGCGTGGACTTGCCGCCGCCGGAGACGCCGCTGATGCAGGTGAAGGTGCCGAGCGGGATCTCCGCCGTCACGTTCTTCAGGTTGTGGCCGCGCGCGCCGACCAGCCGCAGCATCCCGCGTCCGGGCTTGCGCCGGGCTTTGGGCGTGCGCACCGAGAGTTCGCCGGTGAGGTACTTCGCGGTGAGCGAAGCTGGATCCTTGAGAAGCTCTTCGGGCGTGCCCTGCGCGACGATCTCGCCGCCATGGATGCCGGCGCCCGGACCCACATCGACCACGTAGTCGGCCTGGAGGATCGCGTCCTCGTCGTGCTCGACCACGATGACCGAGTTGCCCAGATCCCGCAGGCGCTTGAGCGTGCCGAGCAGGCGCTCGTTGTCTCGCTGGTGCAGGCCGATCGACGGCTCGTCGAGCACGTAGAGCACGCCGGTGAGGCCCGAGCCGATCTGCGAGGCGAGCCGGATGCGCTGGCTCTCGCCGCCCGACAGCGAGCCCGAGCCGCGGGCAAGCGTCAGGTATTCGAGGCCGACATCGACGAGGAAGGTCAGCCGGTCGCGGATCTCCTTGAGGATGCGGACCGCGATCTCGTTCTGCTTGTCCGTCAGCTTGCCCGAGATCTCCGAGAACCAGCGATGCGCCTCGCGCACCGAGAGGGCGGTGACTTGGCCGATATCCTGCCGGTCGATCTTGACCGCGAGCGCCTCGGGCTTGAGCCGCTTGCCGTCGCAGGCGGCGCAAGGGGTGGCGCTCATGAAGCGGCCGATCTCCTCGCGGGAGGCATCGCTCTCGGTCTCCTTGTAGCGCCGCTCCAGGTTCGGGATCACGCCCTCGAACGGCTTGTTGACCGAGTAGGAGCGCAGGCCGTCGTTGTAGTCGAAGCGCACCGATTCCTTGGCCGTCCCGTAGAGGATCACCTCGCGGGCCTGCGCGGGCAGCGCCGACCACGCCACGGACGTCTTGAAGCCGAAATGCTTGGCCAGCGCGTCGAGCGTCTGGTCGTAATAGGGTGAGGTCGATTTCGCCCAGGGGCCCACCGCCCCGCGCTTGAGCGTCAGGCTCGCGTCCGAGATCACCAGTTCGGGGTCGATCCGCATCTCGTGGCCGATGCCGCCGCAGGTCGGGCAGGCGCCGAACGGGTTGTTGAACGAGAACAGCCGCGGCTCGATCTCGGGGATGGTGAAGCCGGAGACCGGGCAGGCGAAGCGCGACGAGAACGTGATTTTTTTTGGCGCCTCGCCCTCCGGTGCGTCGGCGAACTCGATGTCGGCGATGCCGTCGGCCAGATCGAGCGCGGTCTCGAAGGAATCGGCCAGCCGCGCGGCGATGTCGGCGCGCACGACGATGCGGTCCACCACCACGTCGATGTCGTGCTTGAGCTTCTTGTCGAGCTTCGGCGCGTCGTCGATCGGATAGTACTCGCCGTCGATGCGAAGGCGCTGAAAGCCCTTCTTCTGGAACTCGGCGATCTCCTTGCGGTACTCGCCCTTCCGCCCCCGGACCACGGGGGCGAGGAGATACAGCCGGGTCTTCTCCGGCAGTTCCAGCACCCGGTCGACCATCTGGCTGACGGTCTGGCTCTCGATCGGCTCGCCGGTGGCGGGCGAGTAGGGGATGCCGACCCGCGCCCAGAGCAGGCGCATGTAATCGTAGATCTCGGTCACCGTGCCGACGGTGGAGCGCGGGTTCTTCGAGGTGGTCTTCTGCTCGATGGAGATCGCCGGCGAGAGCCCGTCGATCTGATCGACGTCGGGCTTGCTCATCATCTCCAGGAACTGGCGGGCATAGGCCGAGAGCGATTCGACGTAGCGGCGCTGGCCCTCCGCGTAGATCGTGTCGAAGGCCAGCGACGACTTGCCCGAACCCGACAGGCCGGTGAACACCACGAACCGGTCGCGGGGGATCGTCAGATCGACGTTCTTGAGATTGTGCTCGCGGGCGCCGCGCACCGAGATGACGCGGGTGTCGCGCGCGGCCGGGGCCGCCGCGTCGAACAGGGCGGAGAGGCGCGCGTCGGTCTGTTCCTCGGACTTGACCTTCGTCTTGGCCGTGTTTTTGGCCGTGTTTTTGGCCGCGGTCTCGGCTTTGCGGGCTTTGGCTGTGGCCATGGACGACAAAATCTCTGCGACGATCCGGGCGACCCGATGCACGGCCCCCGATCTGTTCGGACAGGCAGCGGGCATGCCGCGCGCGCAAAACAGGTTCCGGGGACGGAAGATGGGTTCCGGGCGGCGTGAAACCACTAGAACGGAACAGGTACGACGGCAATGCCGGCCCGAAACGTTCAAGCAACGGTCAAGCTGACGAGCGTCCAGAACAGGATCAGCACCGCCATCCCACCGAGCGCGACGCGGCCCGCATGCAGGCGGCCCCAGCGCGCGACGAGGATGCGGACCTCCGGCCCCGCCGCCATCGGCGCGATGGCCTCGAGGCGCCGGTTGACCGGCATGATCACGATGAGCGTGTAGGGCCAGTTCGCCACGAGCACGAATCCGCCCGCGAGAAAGCCGAGCCGCCCGGTGAGCCACCATGCCGGCGCGGCGCAGAGGAAGCCGATGACGGCCAGGCTCCCCTGCATGGCGGTGCCGCCCCGATAGGCCCGGCGCCATTGCACCAGAAGGGCGGGCTCCGGGATCAGCAGCCGCGCCGGCTGCTCGGCGACGAGGATGTAGAGGGCCGCGCCCGTAAACAGGGCGGCGAGGATGAGAGCGAGGAGACCGGGGATCATGGCGTCCGCGGGCCGTGCCTCAAGGACCAAACGGTGCGATCTTCGGATTCGAGAAGGGACCCTGGACATCTTCGTCGTCTGACGACGTCTTCGGAATCTCGGACGCACGCACTTGGACGGCGTAGAGGTGCCGGCCAGGATCGACCGGCACAACGCCGAATTCTCTATCGAGCGCATCCTTGTGCACGCCGATCGCCTTGGCGGCTTGCGTGATTCCCGGTCTTGCTCCGAGAAGCGCGACGGTCATGAGCACCGTATCGGTCTCAGCCATGACGAGAACCTACAAACCATAATGGGTCGCTACCGGTAGCGGCCGGATGATACCCGTACCGTAGTCCGGGTTCCAGCCCGGTCCGGGCTTGCCCAGTGCCTGCGCCCGAATGGTGGCGAAGAGCGAAGCCGGCGGCACCTGGGCAGCCGCGAGGCGGGTGCGCAGCGCCGCCACGCACCCCGCAGCGACGGGACAGGCGGTCGAGGTTCCGCCGTCGGCCCGGCCCGGCCCGTAAGCTTCGGAGCCCAGGAAATGCGTGTAGGCCGTCACGTCGGGCTTGTCGGGACTCATCCCGGCAATGCCCGGCCCCTGAGACGAGTAACCGACGCGTCGGTCCTTGGTATCGCATCCAGCGAGCGTCAGAACATCGGGATGGGCGTTCGCGCCCGTGATCGTGTTCGTGACGAGGCCTTGGCAGCGGCCATCGGGACAGTTCGCGCCGCAATTTCCGGCGGCGAAGAGGATGTCGACCCCGGCGCGGGCCAGGGTCCCGACAATCAGGTTGAAAGGATGATTGGGATTGTCGGCGTAGCGCCCCGGATGCCCGGCCGGAAAGTCCCAACTCGGGTGGTACATGCCCCAACTGTTGTTGACGACGAGGCTGGAGAACCGCCAGGCGGCAGTGCGAATCCGGCTCAGCAGATAGGAGTAGGCGAGCAGGGCGTCGCTGAGGAATCCCGACATGACGCTGCCTCCCGGCGTCGTCGAATGCAGAATCGGGAAGTCGAGCAGGGTGGCCCTCGGAGCGGCAATCAGGGCGTCGTACGCGCACATGGTGCCATGGCCGACGGCGTAGGCCCCTGGCGTCCACGGCAGACCCGGCGGTGCCCATCCGTACCTGCGACTCAGCTTATGCTTCAGCCCGCGGCTCTTCAGGTGCGCGAGGTTGACCCCTGTATCCATGATCGCCAGGGCGGCGCCCTTCCCATCGAGCCCCTTCGCCCGCAACCCCGCCGTGTCGAGCTTCCGTTCGACATCGGCCGTTCCGCCGACTGGAGCATTGTTCGGGCAGACGATGAAGGTTCCGATTTCGGGATCGGCGAAAACACCGAAGTCGGACTGTCTGTCGCCGAGTTCGTCCAAGCGATTGGTCTCGACGGTGCCACGGGCGACGAAGACCGGAGCCTGTCCCGGCGCCGCGGCCTCGAAGGCAACATCTCCGGCATGGGTGCCGGCAATGGGCAGGGCAGGGAACGTTCGATCCAGGACGAAGCCCGCCCTGTCCGTCACCGCATCGATCGCGAGACCCGATGGTTCCGCGGCAAAGGCCGCCGCAGCCGACGACCGCAATGTCTCACGCGCCGGCATCGTGACGAGGCAGGAAACACGCATCGACACCCCCTCCATTCAATAAACAATATTTCGAATATGCAATAAAATGGGACTTTTTCAAGCTTCCGCGCAATTAATGCAGTAAACGCCCAAACCCGCAATCACGAAATTGAGATCGCGCGAATTTTCGAATCAGTCCAAGGCATTTGTGTTCCAGGCCACTCTTTGAGGCCAACCCGCGCGCCATCGGATGCTTGTCGTCATGTCGATCGTTCCGATGAGCCGCAACACTCAGCGTTCCGCGCCATGAAGCTCGCCGCCGTCCCGTCCTCCGGGTTCACGAAGACGATGTCGGTGGGTTCGCGCCGCGGCGTGTCGACCGAGAGGAACACCAGGGGCTCCTCCAGGATCTGCGGCAGGGCGTGGACGGTGCGCCGATCGAACAGCAGGAGCTGGCCGGGGCCGAACGCCGCCTCGGTCCCCGCCTCACCGATCCAGAAGGTGCCGCGGCCCGACAGGCAGACGAGCACCTCGTCGCAGGTCGCGTGGTAGTGCGGCGGGGTCGGGCGGTAGACCCGGAACACCCGCACGCTCGCCGTCTCCCGATCGGACAGGTAGGTATCGACGAGCAGGGTCGATGCGGAGGCGGGCAGCTCCCGCGCGATGGCGTGGAGGTCGAAGCGGCCCCCCTCGGACAGGACGGGGGAGGGCGCGGGGGTGTCGGGCTTCGCCATGCGCGTCTCCGGACGGGCTTCCTTGCAGGATGTCCGACGGGTCTTTTGCAGGCCCCGTGCGACTCAACGGCTCAAGACGGCGGACCCGGACCGGTTCCGCCCCCGTTCCGACTCGACGCGACGCGCCGTCCGCCTACCTGCGGGGGCCGGCTTGTCCCGAGCATTCGTCAGGAGCCCGACCCGTGGCCGAATTCCGCGTCTACACCTCGCCGTCCGCCTTCCCGAACCCGCAGAGGCTCCGGCTCTTCTGCCATGAGAAGGGGATCGCCGATCGCATCGACGAGGTGATCTACGACATGACCCCGGGCGGCGAGCAGCGCGGCTGGCGCCACCTCAAGAGGAACCCGTGGGGCGAGACGCCGACGCTGGAGCTGCCCGACGGGACCTATCTGGCGGAGACCGCAGGCATCGTCCGCTTCCTCGACGGGCACTTCCCCGGCCGCAGGATCATGGGCGACAGCGCTCTGGAGCAGGGCCAGGACCAGATGTGGGACGACCGGATCTGGGTGCAGATCCTCTACCGGCTCACCACGGCCTTCCACGTGCTGCACGAGGGGTTGGGGCACAAGCTCGAACTGACCCGCAACCCGCAATGGGGCGAGCATTGCCGCAAGGAGGCGATCGCCCATGCCGGACTCGTCGACCGCCATCTCGCCGACGGGCGCGACTGGCTGCTCGGTGGGCCGGAGCCGACCTTCGCCGATATCACGCTGTGCACGGCCGTCGCCTTCTCGAAGTTCGGGCCCGTGGCCACGCCGCTGGACGAGCGCTTCGAGAGCCTCGACCGGTTCTGGCAGCGCTGGAAGCAGCGCCCGGCTTTCCGCGCGGCCTACCGTGACGGCGGAGGCATCGAAGAACTCGCCGGCCTCGCAGCCAACTGAGACGCCTCCACCATCGTCTCGGGCGGTGAAATGGTCACCGGCCTGCGTAAACTTTAAGCAATCACGCCCCGGCGAAATCTTTACTTTACGTAGCGTGAGCACGGTCCGGGCACCTTCTCTCCGGATCTTGCTGCCATGCGTTCGCGTGTTTCTTCGCCCTCTTCCCTCTCCGCCGTACTGCCTTCGTCCCTGCGGGCCCGCATCGTCGCGGTGGCCATGATTCCCTGCCTCGCCTTCGGCGCCGTCGCGGGGGTGGCGGTCGCGGAGCGGGCGGGGCAGGGGCGGGCGATGGCGCGGATGGAGGAGCAGGTCGGCCTCTCGGTGCGGATCGGCGCCTTCGTCCACGAGGCGCAGAAGGAGCGGGGCGCCTCCAGCCTCTATCTCGCCTCGAAGGGCACCCAGTTCGCTCCGGAACTCGCGGCACAGCGCAAGCTGACGGATGCGGCCCGCGCCGCCCTGACCGCGGATCTCGAGGCCGGCGGCACGGATGCGGCGTTCGCACGCAAGGCGGCGGCCCTGCGCGAGAAGCTCGGCGGGATCGAGCGCCACCGTGGCGCGGTGGACCGGCTGGAGGCCAGCGTGCCGGCCAATCTCGCGTTCTACAGCGGCGTCATCGCGGAGGCCCTCGGGGCCGTGCGCGGGGTGGCGCAGATTGCGGCGGACCCGGCCATCGGCGCCCGCGTTTCCGCCCTGTCCGCCTTTCTCTCGCTCAAGGAATTCGCCGGCCAGGAGCGGGCGGCCGCCTCCGCCGTGTTCGCCGCGGGCGCGATCGACCTCGCGGGTCTGCGCCGGCTCGCGGGGCTGGCCTCGGATCAGGCGACCTTCGAGGGGCAGTTTCGCGCCGCGGGCCCCACGGAGGAGATCGCCGCGCTCGATGCCGCGAATACCTCGGAGGCCGCCCGCGAGGTCGCCCGGCTCCGCGGCCTCGCCCTCGGCACGGCCCCCGGCCAGACGCTCGCCTTCACCGACGCCAAGGGCTGGTTCGGGCTCGCGACGCAGCGCATCGATGGGCTGAAGGGGATCGAGGACCGGCTGACGGCCGGTCTGGCGCGGGCGGCCGGGGCGGCCCGGTCGCAGGCCGAGCGCACGGTGCTGCTCTGGGCCGGGGCGGCACTGGCGACCCTGCTGCTCTCGGTGGCGCTCGCCTTCGGCCTCGGCTCGGCGATCGCGGGTCCGTTGAGCCGGATGGCACGGGCACTGACCGCGATCGGACGCGGCGAGACCGAGGTCGAGATCCCGGTCAAGGGTCCGGGCGAGCTGCGCGCCATCGCGGCCGCGGCTTTGGCCTTCCGCGACAGCGTGGCCGAGCGCGCCCGCATCCGCGCGGCGCAGGAGCGCGGCGCCGAGGAGGAGAGCGCCCGCCGCCACGCCGCCATGATGGCGGTGGCCGACGGCTTCGAGGCCCGGGTCGGCGGCATCGTCGAAGCGGTCTCGGCGGCGGCCCATCAACTGGAGGGCGCCGCCCGGGCGATGAGCACGGCCGCGGGCCAAACCTCCGCCCTGAGCGCGTCGGCCGCGAAGGCCTCGGCCCAGGCGGCGCGCTCCTCCGACGGCATTGCCGCGGCGACGGAAGAACTCTCGGCCTCGATCCGCGAGATCTCCGCCCAGGTCGGCTCGTCGGCGCTGGCGGCGAACGCAGCCGAGGAGGAGGCGGCCCGCACCGCCGGAGAGGTCGAGCGCCTCGCCGCCGCCGCCAACAATGTCGGCCGGATCGTCGGACTGATCTCGGAGATCGCCGGGCAGACCAACCTGCTGGCGCTGAACGCCACCATCGAGGCGGCCCGCGCGGGCGAGGCGGGCCGGGGCTTTGCCGTGGTCGCGGCGGAGGTGAAGGGCCTCGCCGCCCAGACCGCCCGCGCCACCGACGAGATCGCCGGGCGGATGGCAGAGATCGAGGCCGCGACCGGCGCCTCGGTCTTAGGCATCACCGGCATCGCCCGCACCATCCGCGACCTGTCGCGGATCTCCAACGACATCGCCGCCGCGGTCGAGGAGCAGGGCGCGGCCACCGCCGAGATCGCCCGCACCACGGTCGAGACCTCGCAGGGCACGCGCCGCGCCTCGGAGGACGTGGCCGGCGTGGCCCACACGGCCAACGACGCCAGCACCGGCTCGGGCCAAGTCCTCGATGCGGCAAGCGACCTCGCCCGTCAGGCTGCGGCGCTGCGCCTGGAGGTCGGCGGGTTCCTGGCGCAGGTGCGGGCGGCCTGAGTCAGGGGATCCCAAAGAGATCATCCCTTTGGCGGGGTGCCGGCCTATTCGAAGGCGACGGTCACATGCAGAGCTGCGCCAACGCCTCCCGGGCGAAGGCCGGCGTGAGGGGCTTTGCGGCGAAGCGAACGCCCGCGGGCAGCGTGCCGGGGGAAAGACCGGCCGAGAGAGCGATGAGGACGAGATCCGGCCTGCGCCGGGCGATCTCGCAGGTCAGGGCGAACCGGGCCCCGGGCAAGATCAAGGGCAGGTCGGCATCGACAACGACGAGGCGCAGCCCCGCGTGGCGCTCGATCTGGAGGAGCGCGCTCTGTGCACTCCAAGCCTCCAGCACCTCGAAGCCCGCCTCCGCCAGACGATCCGCCGTTTCGATGCGCGCGGCGGTTTCGCTTTCCACGACGAGTGCCAGTGGCCGCCCGTCACCGTTCGGGGCAGGTGGAACGGGCAGATCCATGAAGCGTCGCATGTCCTTGGAGCGCGCCTGGGAGCATGCCTGGGCGGTCCTGCCGACAAGCGGTGAGCGGGCGGGTTCGTTGCCCCCCGCGTCGCTTTTGCTGCTATTCTTTTTCGAGAAGCCCCCTCAGGGGCGCCCTGATCCGGCAGGTCACCCCCTCTCGGGCGTAGATCATCTGCGTCTCGCCGCCGACCGCCCCCGAGAACCCGCGCTCGATCAGCCGCGAGCCGAAGCCCTTGCGGGTGGGCGCGGCGACGGGCGGCCCGCCGGTCTCGGCCCAGGTCATCGTCACGACCGGCTCGGCCTCCCCCGCATCCTCCGGCCAACGCGCCTGCGCGACGGTCCAGTCCACCCCGACGCACCCGCCCGGCACCGAGAAGGCACCGTACTTGGCGGCATTGGTGGCGAGCTCGTGGATCATCAGGGCCAGCGACAGGGCGGCTTTCGGCCCGACCTCCAGGGCCGGGCCGGACAGGTGGATGCGGCCGGGCTCGCCGTCGTCGTGGATGGTGAGCGCGCCGGCGATCACCGCCTCCAGCGCCGCCCCCTCGCCCTCGCCCGAGAGCAGGATGTCGTGCGCCTTGCCGAGCGCGACCAGCCGGGCCACCAGCGCCTCCTTCACCGAGGCGATGTCGGTCGCGTTGCGCAGCGTCTGCGAGGCGATGGCCTGGGCCATGGTCAGGGTGTTCTTCAGCCGGTGGCTCAGTTCGCGGTTGAGGAAGCGCTGCTGCTCCTCGGCCTGGATCCGGGCGAGCGCCACGGAGATCCGTCCGGCCACCTCGCGGACGAAATCGACCTCGCCCGCGTCCCAGGCCCGGGGTTCGGCGGCGTGGACATAGACGAGGCCGACGAGGTCGCCCCGCCGCGTCAAGGGCACGCCGACCAGCGCACGGGCGCCGGCCGCCGCGTAGCCGCCCGCATCCGGCGCGAGGTCCGCCTCGGCGGTCAGATCGGGCACGGCCAGGATCTCGCCGCGGCGCAGCCGCGCGAGCATGCCCGGAAACGGCGCGGGGCTCATCGTCCCGTCCGGTCTCTCGTGCCCGATCGCGAAGCCGCCGACGGCGGCATCGATGGCCGCGTAGCCCGCATCCGAGAGGTCGAGGGTGCGCCTGAGGATCCGGGCCGCGATCCCACGGATCTCGGTGGGGCCGGCGGCGTCGCGCAATGTGTCGCCGAGTTCGATCAGCGCCTTCTGGCGTACCTCGATCGCCTTCTCCGCGGTGATGTCCTCGATCATCGCCGTGGCCTGGATCGCCTCGCCGCGCACCTGCGAGACGAGGTTGACCCGGCCCCAGATCAGGCGCCCGTCCTTGCGGCGGTAGCGCTTCTCCAGGGTCTCGCGCACGATCTCGCCCGCGGCGAGCCGGCGGTGGAGCTGGTCGCGCGCCGCTGCCTCCGCCTCCGGCGTCCACTTGGCGACGGAATGGCCGACGATGTCGGATTCGTCCGCTCCCCAGATCGCGCAGAGCTTCGGGTTGGCCTCCAGCGCGACCATGGTGCGCGGATCGATCTGCACGATGCCGATATTCGCGCCCTCGACCACCGCCCGGAGCTGGGCGGCGACGCGGTTGCGCTCAGTCAGATCCAGCATGGCGCCGATCATGCGCAGCGGCGTGCCGTCGGCTCCGCGCACCATCGAACCGCGGTCGAGCACGTCGGCGTAGGCGCCGTCGGCGCGGCGGAAGCGGTATTCGTGGTGCCAATCGTGGCCGTCGCCGCCGATGACGCGGCGGATACCCGCCTCGACGCGGGGGCGATCCTCGGCGTGGATGTGGTCGAGCCACCACCGGCCGGTCGGCTCGACCGTCTCCGGCGCCCAGCCATAGGCGGCCTGAAGGGCCTCGTTCCACAGCACGTGGTCGGCGACGAGGTCCCAATCCCAGATCGCGTCGTTGGTGGCGCGGGTGACGAGGCGGTAGCGCTCCTTGGTGGCGGCGACGGCGACCTGGGCCATCTGCTCGGCGGTGACGTCGCGCACCGTGCCGACGAAGCGCCGCGCCCGTCTGATCCCCTCATCCCTTTCGACGACGAGCGTGCCGCGGGCCGCGACCCAGGCGATCACCGTGCCGTCATCCGTCACCGTGCGGTAGGTGGCATCGAACAGGCCGGGCCCGGCGGGGTCGAGGGCCGCCTGCACGGCGGCATCGGTGCGCGCCCGGTCCTCGGGGTGGAGGCGGGCGAGGAACGTATCGGCATAGCTCACAGCCTCGTCCGGCCCGACCCCGAACAGGGCGCGGGTCCGCCCGTCCCAGGCGAGGGTGCCCGCCACGAGGTCGTGGTCGAAAATGCCGGCACCGGCCGCCTCGATTGCGAGCCGCAGACGGAACTCGCTGTCGGCCAGGGCCGCGGCCTCGGTCTTCCGGGCCGCGATGCCCCGGCGCAGTTCGAGCTGCGTCATCACCGTGCGGGCGAGCGCTTCGAGACCTGCGCCCTGGGCAGCACTCAGACCCTCCGGCCGGGGCACGGTGTCGAGCACGCACAGGGTGCCGATCGCCATATCCTCCGACGTCACCAGGGGCGCGCCGGCATAGAAGCGTATGCCGGGCTCCCCCGTGACCAACGGGTTGGTGCGGGTGCGCGGGTCGGCCGCGAGATCGGGAATGACCAGCAGGCCACGCCCGGCCAGGGCGTGAACGCAGACCGAGCGGTCGAGCCCGGTCTCGCCGGGGGCGAAGCCGAGCCGCGCCTTGAACCATTGCCGGTCGCCGGTCACCAGGCTGACGAGGGCGGTCGGCGTGGCGCAGAGCTGGGCGGCCAAAGCCGCGGCATCGTCGAAGGCGGCCTCGGCGGGCGTGTCGAGGATGCCGTAGCGGGCCAGCGCGGCCAGCCGCCCGGCCTCTCCGTCGGCCTCACCGGATGCTGGAAAATCGTCGGGCGGTCGGCTCATGGACGGACCCGGCAAGGACGAACCCGGCGAGCCGGATGATCACGGCGCCCTTCTTCCGGAGCCACCTGAAGCGGCCCGCCATCCGGACAGGCGCGATGGTGCCCCGGTGACGTGTCGGGCACAAGACGCCTGCCGAAATCGCCGTGCTCCCAGATGGATAATCCGAGATGTCCGTCTGGCTCGGGGGCGACCGAGAGCATCGTCATTGTCCGAAAGCCGGGATCCACCTTGCGGGACGATGCTCTACTCGGGCGGCTTGATCGCGATGAGGCGACCGTTCGGGCTGTAGACCGCACCGAGCACGGTCTCGTAATGGCGCTTGACGCAGGCATGGCACTCGCAAGCGACCTCCTCGATCGCCGCCCGGTTGACGACGGTGATGCGCCCGCGCCCGACCTCGATCAGTCCCTGCTGCTGCAGCATCCGCAGGATGCGGGTGAGATAGGTGCGCTGCACGCCGAGCATCGCGGCGAGCGATTCCTGGGTGATCGGCAGAACGTTGCTGTCGAGGCGGTCCTGAAGGGTCAGGAGCCAGCGCAGGCAGCGCTCCTCGATCGGATGGAGGGCGTTGCAGGCGACCGATTGCAGCACCTGCGCGAGCAGGCAGTCGGAGTAGCGGGTGAACAGGTTGCGCAGGGATTCAGAGCGCCGCTTGGCCTCCTGCAGCCGCACCGACTCCATCCGCAGGACCGGACCGGCGATCTGGATCAGGGCATGGGTCGAGGCCGGCAGGCCGCCATTGCTGACCACGCCGCCCACCGCGCCCTCGCGGCCGATCGTGGCGGTCTCGGCGCTGCGCCCGTCGATCATCGAGATCAGCAGAGTGACGACGGTCTGCTCGAGGGGGAAAGTGATGAAATCCACCTCCCGGCCGGCGGCGAACAGCGTCTCGCCGCGCTGGTATTCCAGCCGCTCCAGATCGGGCAGAAGCTGGCCGCGATCCTCAGGGCTCAGACAGTTCAGGAGCAGGTTGCCTTCAAAGCAGCGCTCTGTGGCTGAAGGCATGTACAACTCGAAGTCCGTCTGGTCGCCGAGCCGGCTCCTAGCGCAAGGGTTGCCGCGCAGTCTGTCTACAAGTATACATATAGAGCGTTTAACACAAAAAAATCCAGGCCCCGGGCAAGGTCAAGGCCAAGTTGTATCGCTCGCCTGTACGAAAGCATGCATAAAGGCAACACTACGTAGAATGTGGTTACCGGGGAGCGAGAGCGGCGACCGGCAGCTCTACCCGTTTCACCCGGCTTGCCCGCCTACTTGCCGGTGCAGAGTCCCTGGCTCGACAGGCGCCGATGCTCCCGCGGGTCGCAATCGGTGGCGAGGAACGAGGCCCACTCGGTCGGGCTGCCGTAGAAGGCGTTGCGATCGACGTCGCCGCGCACGCCGGGCACGCGCCCGGTCGAGGTGAACTGCCAGAGCATCCACTTGCGGTTGGCGTAGCGCTGCTCGGGCTCGGCCGCCGTGGAGCGGACCCAGTGGGGATAGTCGGGCAGTTCGTCTTCCAGCACGTCCTTGTGGAAGGTGATGTCCGTGTAGATGATCGGCCGCTTGCCGGTATAGGCCTCCATCTCGTCCAGCATGTAGCGGATCATCGACAGCGCCTGGGCCTTGGGCAGCTTCTTCGGGCACTTGGCCGAGTGGCCGTTCCACTCCACGTCGAGCACCGGGGGCAGGGCGGTCGGGTCGTTCGGCACGTTGCGCTTGAACCACGCCATCTGGTCCTCGGCCGAGCGGCACCAGAACACGAAGTGGTAGGCGCCCCGCGGCACGCCGGCGTGGCCCGCGCCGTCCCAGTTCTCGCGGAAGCGCTCGTCGACGTGGTCGCCGCCCTCCGTCGCCTTGATGTAGGCGAACTGCGTGCCCGCGCTCTTGACCGAGGCCCAGTTGATCGGCCCCTGCCATTTCGAGATGTCGATGCCCTGAATCGGGTGGCCCTTGGCCCGCGCGACGCCGGGATGGGGCTTGGCATCGCCCTTGGTGGGGTAGAAGTCGTTCTGCGCGGCGCAGGCCGCGAGCCCGGAGAGCAGCAGCGCGGCGAGCCCGCGCTTGAGCCATCCGCGCGGAGCCGGTGCGAGCCTCGAGGAAATTTCGGTGTCCAGCGACATCGACGGCCCGCCACTTCTTGCGTGCGACTTCAATGGGTATTCGATGCCCTTGATCCGGTTAACAGAACTTTGCTGGCATTGCGGCGGAATTCCGGAAGGCGTTGCGCCGCAGGCACATACGCGCCGCCGACGCTGTCCGGCGGGCGGGCGGCCTCCATCTAAAACGTTGTCGATCCTGAATTTTCCCTGAGCCGGCGATGCGCAAGACTCTGTTCACCATCGGATACGAAGGGCTGACGCCGGAGCGCCTGCACGCGGCCCTGAAGGCGGCGGACGTGTCCCTGCTCGCCGACGTGCGGGCGGTGGCCAACTCGCGCAAGCGCGGTTTCTCGAAAGGCGCGCTGAAGGCGGGTTTGCTGGAAGCCGGACTCGGCTACACGCATTTCCGCAGCCTCGGCACACCGAAATCCGGCCGCGAGGCGGCCCGCGCCGACGATGCCGGGCTGATGCGCCGGATCTATTGCGAGGAAGTGCTCGACACCGCCGATGGCGGACTTGCCCTCGACACCCTGGCCGAACTCGCCGCGGAGCGACCGATTTGCCTGCTCTGCTTCGAGCGCGATCCGGCCGGCTGCCACCGCTGCGTTCTCGCCGAACGGCTGGCCCCGCGCGGCTTCGAGACGGTCGATCTCTACGGCGATGTCTTGTGATTTTTTGGGGACTTGGGCGCGCATCCCGCGCCCACCCCGAAACTCCAAGAAGAATCAGCGCATCAGGCTCGGCGCGCCGAGGCGCGGCTGCACCCCCTCGCGCATGACGATGCGCCGCAAGGGCGGGATCGCCCCGAGCACCACGAGGCCGAGGCCCCGCAGGGCATCGACGGGCAGGAAATCGGTCAGCAGCGAGCGGTTGAGCATGTCCACCGCCGCCCCGCGCAGGCGCGCATCGACGCCCCGGTTGCGTCCGAACCCCGCAAGCGAAGCGGGCGCGCCCGGATCGCGGTTCGCCTCGCGGGCGGAGAACACCGCATCCCGCAGCGCCGCCGCATCGCGCAGGCCGAGATTGAGCCCCTGCGCCCCGATCGGCGGGAAGACGTGGGCGGCCTCGCCGATCAGGGCAAGGCGATCGGCCACCGGCCGCTCCACCGAGAGGCCGCGCATCGGCACGAGGCCGCGCGGGCCGTCGATCCGCATGGCGCCGAGCATCGAGCGGGCCTGATGCTCCACCGCCGCGGCGAGATCCCGGTCGTCGAGCCCTGAAAGCCGCTCGGCTGCCCGCTCCGCCGTGACCCAGACGAGGCTGGAGCGGTGGCCGCCGGGGAGCGGCACCAGGGTGAAGGGTCCGTTGCGGGTGTGGAACTCGGTGGAGATGTCGCGGTGGGGCCGCTCGTGGGCGAGCAGGGTGGTGAGCGCCGCCTGCGGGTAGGACCATTCGCGGCTGCGCAAGGCAGACGCCGCCCGCAGCGGCGAGCGGCCCCCGTCGGCGCCGACGACGAGTTGCACCGCGAGGCTGCGCCCGTCCTCCAAGTCCAGCACCGCGGCGCCTTGCTCGAGGCGCATGCCGGCCGAATCCGCCTCGAACAGGGTCAGGCCCGGCGTGGTGCGGGCCTGACGCCGCAGGATCTCGACGAGGCGGGCGCTCTCGACGTTCCAGCCGAAGGCGTCGAGGCCGATCTCCGCGGCGGAGAAGCGGGCGGGCGGCGGCCGGAACAGGCTGCCGGTGTCGTCGATGATCTGAAGTTCGGCAAGCGGGCTGGCATGCGGGGCGATCTCGGCCCAGGCGCCGAGCGCCGTCAGGAAGCGCACCGAGCCGTCGAGCAAGGCCACGGTGCGCCCGTCTGCCACCGGCGTGTGACGCCCGACAAGCGCGGTCTCCACCCCGTCGCGAGCGAGCGCCAGAGCGGCGGCAAGGCCTGCCGCCCCAGCGCCCACGACCGCCACGGCGAAGCGCGGCGGCGCGGCGGAGGGGCGGGCGGGGGACGTCTGCACCGGGACCGTCACGACGGGAGACTCCTTGAAGGGCCCTCACAACGAGGATCGAAGGCCGGCTTCCTACAGAGGCGCGGCCGGCCTGGGGTCAAGTGCGGCCGAGGGTCCGAGCGGCCCCCTTGCCCGAAGCCGTAGGAGCGGCGTCGGGGCGCGAAGAGCGCCGCGCGGAGCGGGCTTTTCGGGGCGTGAGCCCCGGCAAGCGTCGAGCGGAGCGGAAGCATAGGCCCGCGGAGGCGGGTGCCGGCGAACGAGGCCCTCAGGAAACCAGGGGTATCGCCTTCAAGCGATGGCCTGGGGATCCGGGAGCGGTCGGACATTCAAGCGTGGCTCGATCGAATTGAAATGAAACCAATTCTTGCGCCCGGCATTGCCAACTTATGTTGAGAGAACTGCGCGCTCTCGCCGCATGCTCTCCAAGACCGAACCATCATTGACGTCCGAGGGGGGCGTACCATGAAGCCATTCATCACCTCGCAGCCGGAATCCGAGCGGACACGGCTCGACTCGTCCTTCGATCCCGTGCTGTCGGGCGTTGCGCGCGGGCTCGCGCGGCTGTTTCCGCCCATCGAGAATGTCCGGCCGCCGCGCAGCGGGAGCAACATCCCCTCCACCTCCGGGACAGACGGCACGGCCGGCGGGCGGCGCGGCCACGTATGATGAGGCCCGACCTGGTCGTGCAGCACATCGCGGCGATGACCACGGCGAGCACCAATCTGCTGCGCCAGATGGAGGATGAGGGCCTGCGCTATCGGGTCATCGTGCGCCCGGAGGATACCGCCACCCTGCACGTCCATGTGCGCGAACTGACCCCCGACCTCACGGAGCGCATCGAGCGCTGCCTCGCGGGCATGGGCATGCAGGTCGCGGTCCGGGAGGAGTGACGGGCGAACCCGCCCGCTCGGCCGGTGCCCGCTTGGCTGTGCCCAATTGGCCGGTGTCCTTCGGGCATAAGCCGCCTGGAACCCCTTGGAGCACTTGTCTGGCTCCACCGGGCCGATATCTCGACCGTAGTTCGAGACGGGAACGCGGGAGAACGCGATGAAAGCGATCCGGGTACACGCCTATGGTGGGCCGGAGGCAATGGTCTACGAGGACGTGCCTTCGCCCGAACCGGGGCCGGGCCAGATCCGCGTCCGCCAGACCGCCGTCGGCGTCAACTTCATCGACATCTACTTCCGCTCCGGCGCCTACAAGGCGCCCTCGCTCCCCTTCACCCTCGGCAAGGAGGGGGCGGGCGTGGTCGATGCCCTCGGCGAGGGCGCCACTGATTTCCGCGTCGGCGAGCGCGTCGCTTATGCCGGCGCCACCGGCACCTATGCCGAGGAAGTGACCGTGGACACGAAGGGCGTCGTCCACGTGCCGGATTCGATTTCCGACGAGACCGCCGCGGCGATGATGCTCAAAGGCCTCACCGCGCAATACCTGCTGCGCCGGACCTACCGGGTGCAGCCCGGTGACACGATCCTGTTCCACGCCGCCGCCGGCGGCGTCGGGCTCATCGCCACGCAATGGGCCAAGCATCTCGGCGCCACCGTGATCGGCACCGTCGGCTCGACCGAGAAGGCGGAACTGGCGCGTGCGCACGGCTGCGACCACGTCATCCTCTATCGCGACGAGGATTTCGCGGCCCGGGTAAAGGAGATCACCGGGGGCAAGGGCGTACCGGTGGTCTATGACGGCGTCGGCAAGGCGACCTTCCCCGCCTCGCTCGACTGCCTCTCCCCCTTCGGCATCTTCGCGAGCTTCGGGTCGTCCTCGGGGGCGATCGAGGCCTTCGATATCGGTATCCTCGCCGCCAAGGGCTCGCTCTACGCCACCCGCCCGACGCTCTTCACCCACATCGCCACCCGCGAAAGCCTCGACGCCAACGCGGCCGAGCTGTTCGAGGTGGTCGCGAGCGGCGCGGTGAAGATCCCGATCCACGCCCGCGCCAAGCTCGCCGACGCGGCGCAGGTCCACCGCGACCTCGCCGGGCGGCAGACGACCGGGACGACGGTGATGACGCCGTGATCCTATCATCCTAGACGAAGGGATTCCGGGCTCTGCCCGGACCCGCCGAGGGATCGTGAGCATTTTCGAGCGAAGTGGTTGCCGGTTCGCGTGAAGAAAATGCGATCAACCTGGAGAAGGCGATCTTCGCCCGTGATCTCCGGTCACGGGCGAAGATCGTCCCTCGGAACCCCCGGACTATCCCCATGATGCTCACAAGCACCGACGTTCTGCTCGTCATCGACGTGCAGAACGATTTTCTGCCCGGCGGGGCGCTCGCGGTACCCGACGGCGACGCCGTCATCGCCCCGATCAACCGGCTGGCCGCGTGCATTCCCCACGTCATCCTCACCCAGGATTGGCACCCGCCCGCCCACGCCTCCTTCCACGGGAGCCATCCGGGCAAGGCCCCCTTCGACACCGCGGCCCTGCACTACGGTGAACAGGTGCTCTGGCCCGAGCACTGCGTGCAGGGCACGCACGGCGCCGAGCTGGCCGCGGGCCTGAGGGCAGGGCGGGCCGAGCTGGTGATCCGCAAGGGCACTCACCCCGGCATCGACAGCTACTCGGCCTTCATGGAAGCCGACCGGCGGACCCGCACCGGGCTTGCCGGCTACCTCGCCGAGCGCGGCCTGACCCGCCTGTTCCTCGCCGGCCTCGCCACCGATTTCTGCGTGCTCTGGAGCGCGCTGGATGCCCGCGCCGCCGGGTTCGAGGCCTTCGTGATCGAGGATGCCGTGCGCGGCATCGACCTCGACGGCTCGCTGGCGCGCGCCTGGACGGCGATGGAAGGGGCAGGAGTCGGGCGCATCGTGAGCACGGCGCTCGGCTGACAGCTTTTATTCCACCCGCGTCCTCATCCTGAGGTGCCCGCGCCAGCGGGCCTCGAAGGATGAGGGGCGCGCCTGGACGACCGTGGCTTCAGGGACGAGGACTCACGGATCGAGCGCGTCCGCCTCGACGCCGCACTCCGCCGCCACGGTTTCCCGCAAAGCCGCGCAGAGTCTGCGAACCGTCCCGTGCCCGGCGCTGTCATAGGCCCGCGCGCCGAGGGCCGTCACGGGCGCGAGCAGGCGCAGCGAGTTGGTGATGAACAGCGCCTCCGCCGCCGCCAGCTCGGAGGGCAGGAGCGGGCGCTCCTCGACCGTGATGCCGACACTCGGCGCGAGGTTCGAAAGAAGCTCGGCCCGAACGATGCCCGGCAGGACGCCATCCTCCAGCGGCGGCGTGACGAGCGTTCCTCCGAAAACCGCAAAGACATTGCCGGTGCCGGCGCAGGCGACGCGGCCCCGCGTGTTCAGGAACAGAGCCTCGTCGAAGCCTTGCGCCTGCGCCGCGCGGGCGGCGAGGACCGCATCGAGATAGCCGAGGGTCTTGAGGCGCGCGGCCGGCGAGGTCTCGTTGCGGGCGATCTCCGTGAGCGCGAGCCGCAAGGGCGCGAAGAACAGGGCGGCACGGGCCGGGGCGGCGCTGCCGAACAGGAACGGGTTCGGCTCGGGCGGGGGCGCCAGCCCGCGCGGACCGGGGCCGCGGGTCAACGTGGTGCGGATCGCGGCGAGCGGCGCGGTGCCGGCCAGCGCGCGCATCGCTTCGACGATCTGTGCCCGCGCGATCGCGAAGCCGAGCGTCTCCGCGGCGGCGGCGAGGCGATCAACATGGGCGGCCTCGAAGGCGACCTGCCCCTGAATCGCGAGGGCGGTGTCGAACACGCCGTCGCCGAGCAGCAGGCCACGGTCCCCCATGGCGAAGGGGAGGGTGCCGCCCTCGACCAGCCGCCCGTTAGACCACAGCATCGGCGAGCCTGTCCGTCCGCTCCGACGCGTCCGCCTCCCGCCACGCGCGGGCCCCCTTCAGGAAGTTGGAAAACAGCGCGTGGCCGTTCTCGGTCAGCACCGATTCCGGGTGAAACTGGATGCCCCAGGTCGGGTGGCTGCGGTGCGACAGCGCCATCACCTCGCCCTCCTCGGAGGCGGCATCGACCGTGAGGTGGCGCTGCATCTCCGGCGTCGGCGCCACGATCAGCGAGTGGTAACGCCCGACCTGCATCGGCTGCGGCAGCCCTTCGAACAACCGCTCGCCCCCGTGCCGGATCGGCGTGGCGTGGCCGTGGAGCGGGCAGCCTGCCCGCTCGACCCGGCCGCCGAAGGCCGCGCCGATCGCCTGATGCCCGAGACAGACGCCGAGGATCGGTACCTCGCCGGACAGTTCGCGGATGGCCGGCAGGCTCACGCCGGCCTCCGCCGGGGTGCAGGGGCCGGGCGAGATTACCACCGCCTCCGGATTCCGCGCGCGGATGCCGGCGACATCGAGCGCGTCGTTGCGCACGACCTCGACGGTCTCGCCCAACTCCTCGAAGTAGCGCACCACGTTGAAGACGAAGGAATCGTAGTTGTCGACGACGAGGATCATGGCGCCTCCTCCTCGAAGGCCGCGAAGACGCGGGCCGCCTTGGTCAGCGTCTCCTCGTATTCGGGACCGGGCTCGGAGAGCAGCGTCACGCCCCCGCCTGCCTGGAGCACGGCCTGTCCCTCCGCCATGAACACGGTGCGGATCGCGATCGAGGTATCGAGCGATCCGTCGAAGCCGAGCGCGCCGATCGCCCCGCAATAGAGCTCGCGCGCGTCCGTCTCGATCTCGGTGATGATGTCCATGGCCCTGAGCTTCGGCGCGCCGGTGATCGAGCCCCCGGGAAAGGTTTTCTGGATGAGGTCGAGGGCATCCGAACCCTCGCGGAGCGTGCCCGTCACCACCGAGACGAGATGGTGGATGCCGGCATAGGATTCCAGCCCGCACAGGGTCGGCACCCGCACACTGCCCGGCTCGCACACCCGCGACAGGTCGTTGCGCAGCAGGTCCACGATCATGATGTTCTCGGCCCGCTCCTTCGGATTGGCCTGGAGGGCGGCGGCGATCGCGGCATCGCGGGCGGGATCGGGATCACGGGCCACGGTGCCCTTGATCGGCCGTGTCTCGACCGCCCGCCCCTCCAACTTGAGGAAGCGCTCGGGCGAAGAGGAGGCGACGGTGAGCCCGTCGAAATCGAGATAGGCGCCGAAGGTGGCCGGGTTGGTCTCGCGAAGCCGCCGGTAGAAGGCGAACGGGTCGAAGCCGGGCGGCAGGTCGGCGGCGAAACGCTGGGCGATGTTGGCCTGATAGATGTCGCCGGCGCGGATGTAGTCGCGAACCTTTTCGACAGCACGCTCATAGCTTTGCCGTGAGAAATTCGAGCGCCATGTGAGCCGGGCGCCGGTCCATTCCGGCAGCGGCTCGGACGGCGCGGCGAGCCAATCGGCGAAGGCGTCGAGCCGCGCCTGGGCCCGGGCCTCGCGGGCCGGTCCGTCGGCCTCGGGAAAGCCGGTGGCGATCAGCAGGCAGGTGCCGCGGCCGTGATCGACCGCGAGCAGGGTGTCGTAGAGGTTGAAGGCACTATCGTCGGTGAGCCCCGCCCGGCGGGCCGGGGCCGCGACCCGCTCCAGGCTCGCGCCGAGATCGTAGGCGAAGTAGCCGATCGCCGCCCCGGGAAAGGCGGGCAGGTCGGGGCGCGGCGCAAGGCGGTAGGGCGCGAGGCAGGCGCGCAAGGCCGCGATGGGCGAGCCGGGCACCGCGCGCCCGTCCAGGGTCGCACGGCCGTCGCGATAGCGGAACCGCGCGAACGGGTCGGCGGCCAGCACCGAGACGCGGCCGAGCGTATCGTGCCGCATGGCGCTGTCGAGGAAGGCGAGGCCGGGCAGCCGGGCGAGCCGCGCCGCGGCCGCGACCGGGTCGATGAAGGGAATCTCGCGGGTCCAGACCATGGGCTCGACCGTCATGCCTCGTGCGGCGCTCACTGGGATTTACCCAAGGGCGCGCGGCGCCCTCCCGTCAATCGCTCCCGCGTTCCGGCCTCGCGGGCGGGGTATGCGCTAGCGCCGCGCGCAGAGCTGATTCAGTTTCTCAGCAGGACATTCCAAGGCACTGCTTCAAAATGATTATCCTTGAAAAGGCGAGATGACAGCGCCGCGACCATTCCCGTGCAGGCCGTGACGCTGGATCGCTCCGGCTGACGCGGCGCAACGATGGTTCGGGCCACCAACGTCGTGATCGTGAGCGCCGGCGAAGCGATCCGGGCCCCGCGACGATGGCCAGCCTCGCGGTGCGGCAAAACGGGAAGCGACCGGCCACGCTCGCAACAGCGCCCCAATGCCGTTATATCGGCGCATCCACCGCTCTCGATGCAGGACGCGCGGGCCTCCGTTCCGGAGGGCCGCCCCAACGGGCCGTCATGACCGCAACCGCCTCTCCCTCGGACACCAAGGGCGCCGCCGCGCCGCGGATCTCCTTCGTGTCGCTGGGCTGCCCCAAGGCGCTCGTCGATTCCGAGCGCATCCTCACCCATCTGCGCGCCGAGGGCTACGAGCTGTCGCGCCGCCATGACGGGGCGGATGTCGTCATCGTCAACACCTGCGGCTTCCTCGATTCGGCCAAGGCCGAGTCGCTCGCCGCGATCGGCGAGGCCATGGCCGAGAACGGCCGGGTGATCGTGACCGGCTGCATGGGCGCGCAGCCCGAGGAGATCCGCGAGAAGTACCCGAACCTGCTCGCCGTCACCGGCCCCCAGGCCTACGAGTCGGTCGTCGCCGCGGTGCACGAGGCAGTGCCGCCCGCCCACGATCCGTTCCTCGACCTGATCCCGCCGCAGGGGGTCAAGCTCACCCCGCGCCACTACGCCTATCTGAAGATTTCCGAGGGCTGCAACAACCGCTGCACCTTCTGCATCATCCCGAGCCTGCGCGGCGACCTCGTCAGCCGCCCGGCGGGCGACGTGCTGCGCGAGGCGGAAAAGCTCGTCAAAGCCGGCGTGAAGGAACTGCTGGTCGTCTCACAGGACACCTCCGCCTACGGCATCGACACGCGCTACGCGTCGAGCCCGTGGCGGGACCGGGAGGTACGCGCCCGGTTCTACGATCTCGCCAAGGAACTCGGTGAGCTCGGGGCCTGGGTGCGGCTGCACTACGTCTACCCCTACCCGCATGTCGACGAGGTCATCCCGCTGATGGCCGAGGGCAAGATCCTTCCCTATCTCGACATGCCGCTCCAGCACGCCAGCCCCTCGGTGCTCAAGCGGATGCGCCGGCCGGGCAACCAGGAGAAGCAGCTGGAGCGCATCCGGCGCTGGCGCGAGATCTGCCCGGATCTCGCCATCCGCTCGACCTTCATCGTCGGCTTCCCCGGCGAGACCGATGCCGAGTTCGAGGAATTGCTCGACTGGATTCGCGAGGCGCGGCTCGAGCGCGTCGGCTGCTTCGAGTACGAGCCGGTCCGCGGCGCCACCGCCAACGATCTCGGCCTGCTGGTGCCGCCGGAGGTGAAGGCCGAGCGCAAGCGCCGCTTCATGGAGGCGCAGAGCCACGTCTCGCTGCGCTTGCAGCGGGCGAAGGTGGGCAAGCGCCTGTCGGTCATCATCGACGAGGCGGGCCCGACCGGCGCGCGAGGCCGCTCCAAGGCCGACGCGCCGGAGATCGACGGCAGCGTCCACGTCAGCTCGCGCCGTCCGGTGCGGCCCGGCGACATCGTCACCGTGAAGATCGAGCGGGCCGACGCCTACGATCTGCACGGCATCGCGGTGTAGGGCCGGGCAGCGGAGGATCGGCGAGGTCGAGACGCGAACCGCCCCGCGCGCCGCACGTTGCCCCGTCACGATTCCACGGGGATAACGAGGCTCAGCATGGCGGACGAACAGCGCGACCAGAGCAACGAGGCCGCGGTCTCGCCCAAGGACCCGGCGACGGGCAAGCTGAAGTCGCAGGCCGGCCCGATGGAGCGGGCCGGCACCGAGGCCGAGGAGGCCGCGCGCGGCAACGCTTCCGCCGGGGCGGACAAGCCGGACTCCGAGGGCGCCAAGTCCACCTGACAGACCTGAGATGCGCGACGACCGCCGCTGGCTGCGCCTCAGTCTGAGCGGCCTCTACGGCTTCATCGGCGTCGTCCACCTCACCGCCACCGAGCGCTTCCTGCCGATCATGCCGGACTGGGTGCCCGCGCCCCGCCTCGTGGTGATCGGCACCGGCCTGTGCGAGATCGCGGGTGCGCTGGCGCTGTTCGTGCCGGGGCTGCGGCGGATCGCCGGCATCATGCTGGCGCTCTACGCGGTCTGCGTGTTCCCGGCCAACATCAAGCAGGCGGTCGAGGGCATCGCCGTGCCGCCGATCCCCGACACGTGGTGGTATCACGGCCCCCGCCTCGCGCTTCAGCCGGTGATGGTGTGGTGGGCCCTCTACGCCGTCCGCGCCGTCGATTGGCCGTTCGCGGCACGAAGAACGGGCGATACCGGAGTATCTCGTTAAGATTAATTCGGGCGAGCAAAAGGCTTTTCGCTGAGGAAAACGGCGCCGAAAGCGTATCCGAGCGGTCTCAACCGGTGGTCTTCGGCTCGTGACCCTGTCTAGGCTCGCTGTCATGCCGAAGAGCCGCGATTCGAACCGAACGAACCGCCCGCAAGACGGCGCCGCACCGCCGGAGCAGGCGGCGGTCGAACGCGCCCTGGAGCAGATCGTGGAGCGCCTGAAGCCGAAGGCGCCGGACCCGAAGCCCGCGAAGAAGGGCGGCCCGCGCAGGAAGGGCTGAGCCCTGCGAAACGGCTTCGCCGTCTTCAGGGCACCGCCCTGAAAACCCGCCAAAGGGCCTCAGGCCCTTTGGAATCCCCGAACCTCATGTCTTCTCGTCGCGCTTCACGGCTTGCCAGGCCGCTTCCATGGCGGGGAGGGCGGTGCCCTCCAGGGCCTGGCCCTCGGCGGCGAGCCGCGCGGCCATGGCGGTGAAGCGGCGCTCGAACTTGAGCGTGCCGCGCCGCAGCGCTTCCTCCGGATCGACGCCCGCGTGACGGGCGAGATTGGCGACCGAGAACAACAGGTCGCCGATCTCCTCGAACACCGCCGCCGGATCGCCCGCCCCCAGGCTCTCCTCGACCTCGTCGGTCTCCTCGCGCACCTTGGCCAGCACCTGGGCCGCGTCCGGCCAGTCGAAGCCGACACCGGCCGCGCGCTTCGAGATCCGGTCGGCCCGGGCGAGGGCGGGGAGGGCGCGGGAGACCCCGGCCAACGGTCCCGCCGCCTCTGTTTTGCCCGCCGCCGCCTTCTGCGCGCGCTCCCGCGCCTTGATCGTCTCCCAGGCCGCCTTGATCGCGGCCGGGTCGGTCGGGCGCCGCTCGGGCGGCAGGAAGTCTCCGGACGCATCGAAGACGTGCGGGTGACGCCGGATCAGCTTGGCGCAGATCGCCTCGGCGACGTCGTCGAAGCGGAAGGCGCCCTCCTCCTCGGCGATCCGCGCCTGGAACACGACCTGGAGCAGGAGGTCGCCGAGTTCGTCGCGCAGGTCGGCCCGGTCGCCGCGCTCGACCGCGTCGGCGACCTCGTAGGCCTCCTCGATCGTGTAGGGGACGATGCTGGCATAGCTCTGCTGCACGTCCCAGGCGCAGCCCCGTTCCGGATCGCGCAACCGCGCCATCAGCGCCAGCAGCCTGTCGATCGGCGCCTCGTCCATCGCTCTTCCGCCCCATCCCGCAGTGGTCGCCCGGCCTCGGCCAAGCCACCGCTCATAGACCGTCCGCCGCTGCCGCGCAGCGCCGCTTCGCGCGCCTTCGATCGGAGAGAGACGGGGCAAAGCCTGTGCAAAATTCCGTGTATTCTTTTTGAAAAGAAGAGAAAAAGCCCTCGTTCGGTTTGGCGAACGCAGCGCAACCCTCCCTAGGAAAGCTATCTGTTAAGGATTCTCAGGGAGTCAGTTCAGCAGGTTATAGGGGAGGCGGAAAAGCCGTGATCCTCCCGTGGTTTGAGTCCCCTTCTCGCATGGAACTCTGCGCAAGACCGCATCGAACTCTGCGCGCCCTCGCATCGGATTCTGCGCGAGGGACGGGGCCTGTCGCATCGGATTCTGCGTGGGCCCGTACCGGATTCAGCGTGCAAAACCGGTTTGGCCGGGGAAGAGCGGGGACAAGTCCGGAGGCGGGGGCGTATTGAACTCTGCGCAGGCGGATTCAGGCCGGCGGCCGGGCGTATGGAACTCTGCGTGCCTGGAATCGGCCCCTCTCCCGACCGCGGACGACGCACCTGTGCAGGACTCGGCCGTCCAAGCGTGGATTCCCGGGAAAACTCCGAAAGGCCACGGGACTCTGCGGAGCCGAATCGTGACAGATCGGTTGCGGCCCTAAGGGTGCTTCCGACGATTCCGTTCGGAGCCTGGGGCTCGGATGAAGGCGAACACGACGTGATACGCAGCGGGAGGCCTTGAGGGCAGGCGATGTCGGGGCTTGAGGCCAAGATCGCCGCGATCCGCGACCCGGATCTGCAGGCGGAGCTGGAGGCGGCGCGGGGCGGGTTCCTGTTCGCGCCGATCGTCGAGCACCTGCTGTTCCGCCAGCGCGAGCGCGACGCTGCCCGGGCCCAGGAGGGGGCGCAGGCCGAGGCCCGCGAGGCCATGGGCCGCGACCGCCGCCGCCGCGATGCCGTGCGCGAGGTGATCGAGAGCGAGCCCACCGGCCCGGAAAACCTCCAGCATCTCCACTCGGTGCTGGCGCTCTGCGGCCTGCCCTACCGCGATCCCGGCGACGCCCGCGACTTCGTGCGGGAATACGGCCGCAACTCGCTCAGCCTCTCGGCGGGGCGCCTCAAGAACCCGATCACCGGCGAGATGGAGCTGCAGGGCCTGCCCTACGGCCCCAAGGCCCGCCTCGTGCTGCTGCACCTCTGCACCGAGGCGGTGCGCCAGAGGAGCCCGACCATCGAGGTCGCCGACAGCCTCTCGGGCTTCATGAAGGCCATGGGGTTCGCCGTCACCGGGGGCGAGCGCGGCACCATCGGCGCCTTCAAGGAACAGCTCAACCGGCTCGCCGCCTGCTCGATGCAGCTCGGCCTGTGGGACGGGGAGGGGCAGGCCTCGACCCTGAACGTACCCCCCTTCCGCCAGCTCGAACTATGGCGGCGCGGCGATGACGGCCTCGTCTGGCAGCGCACCGTCTCGTTCCATCAGGATTTCTACGACAGCCTGATCCGGCACGCCCTGCCGGTCGATATCCGCGCGGCGCGGGCCTTCTCCGGCTCGGCGCGCAAGCTCGATCTGCTGTTCTGGACCGGCTACCGCCTGCGCGCCCTGCAGCGCCCCCTGCGGCTGACCTGGGACAACCTGCACCGCCAGTTCGGCGCCGAGAACGCCAGCCTGCGCAGCTTCCGCCAAGCCTTCAAGGCGGATCTCGCCGGCCTGCTCGAGGTGTTTCCGCGGCTGCGGATCGACCTCGACGAGGGCGGCATGCTGCTCCACCCGGCCGATCCCGGCAGCCTGCTGGTGCCCCCCAAAGCCGCCCGCACCGCGCGCGCGGCGGCCTCTGCGGCCCGCGCCTGACGGAAATCTTTTCGGGGTTTCGGCCTTCAGAATATTCCATGAGCCTGCCCTGGTGGTTTCGGTTAGTAAGGAATATTCCATTCTTCCAATAAAGGAAGTCTTCGGCCCCAGCGGAGGGAACGGTTCATTCCCTCTTCGGGGCCGTATGATCCGCCTGTTCCGACACGCTGAAGGCCCCTCTGGCCGAGGTGCTGCGATCGCCGCCTCGAAAGCACGCCGCGACGCGTCTTTCCGTAGAGGGCTGTTCCGGCCGGCTTTGAGGTCGCGCGTTCGCTCGGCGCTTCGGCACGCGCCTTTCATTCCATCTTCCGATCAGGGAACACGCTTGATGGAAGGAAAAGAACTCGCCTTCCCTTCCATTCCATGACATCTTCCATTCCGAAAAATTCCCCCATTGGGAATGAGCGGTGAGGAACGCCAGCATGGTCCTGTCGGAAGCCGAGGCTCTGGCGCGGCTGGAGGCGCTGCGTCGGCAGCGCGACGCGATCGAGCGCCAGATCGCCGATCTCCTCCTCTACCTCGATCTCGGCCGACGCCTCGGCGGCCCGGCTGCGCCCGCTCAGCCCTCGCCGGACGCGGATGGACGAGCGGACGCCCCCATCCCCGTTCCGGAACCCACGCCGCAACCGGCTCGGGCGCCGGCCGCCGCCCCGCCGGCTCCGCCCTCCGCAGCGCCCGACAGACCTCCGGCGCCGGCCTTCGCCGTGCCGGTCGAGGGGGAGGTCGGCCTGTCGGAGACGGTGCTCGCCCGCCGCTACGGCCGGGCGGTGATCGAGGCGGTGCTCGCCGTCCTGGAGGAGGCGGGCCGCCCGATGCATGCGAGCGAGATTCTGGCGCGGATCACCGAGCAGGGTTTTTCCCTGCCGGGTCAGGACCCGGTGGCGGCGCTCAACACCCGGCTCTGGAAGCGTTCAGGCCCCGGCGGTCCGCTGAAGCGCCTGGGCGAGGCCGTCTACGCCCCGGCCGATGCGGAAGAGGGATAGAGCATCATCCCGAAAGGTGGTTGCCGGCTTTCGGAAAAGGACGATGCGCTAGCCGCACGCCCTGGAAACACGAAGAGGGGCCCCGCGCGAAAGCCGCCTCTGAACCGTGTCAATTGTCGTCTGCGGGAGCGACCGCCCCATCCGGAGAGCGCCGCCGATCCGCGCCGTCTCAGCGCGAGACCAGGACGGAGCCGGTCGATTCCGTCACCGCGCGCTGGTTCAGGTCCAGATCCGGCCCAAGGTCCGGCCGAAGATCCAGCCCCTTGGCCGTGGCGGGCGGATGGGCCTGAGCGAAGGCGCTGCCATCGCGGGCCAGGGCCTCGCCATGGGCGAACAGCGCCTTCATGTAGGGCTGGTCGAACGGCTTCTCCGAGGTCTTGGCGAAGCGCCCGTCGATGAGAGCGATCCGGAGATCCAGGCCGGTGCGCGCGGCATAGCCCTTGGTGAGCGCGAGCGCCGCGCGGGTCTGCGCCTTGATCGCCGCCGACATGGTGCGGCCGAGCACCGAGAGCGTGGTGCGCGAGGCCATCTGGAATTCCGGTTCGAGCCGGTTGTTGACGACGAGGTAGACCCGGTTCGTCGGCAGGCGCAGCCGCGCCTCCCCCTCCAGGGCGGCGGCCGGCGCGAGATAAAACGGGGCCATCGCCCCGCCGTCGTCGTGCAGCTCCGCGAAGGGCTTGGCTTTGGCTCCGTCTTTGGCCTCGACGGGGATCGCCACCGGCGGGAAGACGCCGGGCACCGCCGTCGAGGCGAGCACGATCGAGCGGAACAGGGCCAGCGCCCGCGGATCACCGGTCTCGGCGTTGCGCTGGGCGATCGCGCCCATGTCCCACAGCACCGGCCGCTCGCTGTCCACCTGCGTCGTGGCGATCAGCAGGCGGCGGCCCTTGGCGTGCTCGGCCGCCACCGCCTTGAGCAGGGCCGGCGTCACCGCGCGCCCGATCCGCTCCTTGAGCGGCCAGGTGTCGGTCAGCGAATCCGGCGTGCCGCCGAACTCGAACACGTCGGCGGCCGAGATCTCGGTATAGTTCTCGCGAAGGGCCGCATCGGCCCGGTCGCCGAGCGTCGGCGCCGCGAAGGCGAAGGGGGCGATCAGCGCGCCGGTCGAGACGCCGGTGACGACGCCGAAATCGGGGCGGTCGCCGCGTTCCGACCAGCCCGCCAGCAGGCCGGCGGCGAAGGCGCCGTTCTCGCCGCCGCCGGAGAGCACCAGCCAGGGATCGGAGGCGCGGGGCGCCCCGTCGATCAGGGCCTGGAACGCACGCGTGTCGTCGCCCGCGATCCGCACCGAGGCCGGCAGGCCCTCGGGCTGCGCGGTCGCGGCCTGGGCGGCGGTGTAGTCCGGCCGCGCGTCGGCGGACTTCTTCGCCGCCGGCCCGGCCATTGCCCCCTGCGACAGCGCGAGCGCGAGCAGCACGCCGGCCAAGGCCCCGCCCCTGCGCGGGCCGGACGGAAAAGTCTGCATGATCGGTTCGTTGAACAGTTTTGGCATCGACGTACGTCTCCCGACGATGTTCGACAGCCCGCCTCGGCCGGAAAACACGGGGCGCGGCGGTCCGTTCCGTCCCGACTGCGCGGCGCCGAATGCTTCGCCGGGCAAGCTTTGCCGTTTCGCTTATCCCGCGCTCACCCTTGCCGCCTGTCCTGGCATCCGGTCGCAAGAGGCGAAAGCGAGAAAGACCTTGATGAAGACTTATAAGATCCTGGGAAGTGTCGGACGATTTGGTTCGCCGCGCAATCTTCGTTCTCGGATACTCCACTGACGGATAGGCCATGGGCCGGTGCGGGAGCGGGGCCGTGCCGTGCGCGGGCGCACGATCCGCCGGATCGGGGATCGCGCGTCCTCCAAGGACGATCACAGGGCCGAGGGGAGGACCACGGTCGGCTTTACGCCGGGGGGCGCCGTGCTCTAACGCCAAGGGCATAAGCGGAGGGCCGACGCCACGGCCCTTCACGAAGCCGGAGACCGAGAGCCGATGAAACTGCCGCGCCGCTTCTTCCAGCCGCTCGCCGCGGGTGCGCCCGAGCCGTTCCGCGAACTGCCGATCAAGCTCGAGCGGATGATCCACTTCGTGCCGCCGCACAACGAGAAGGTCCGCGCCCGCGTGCCCGAACTCGCCAAGACGGTCGACGTGGTGCTCGGCAACCTGGAGGATGCGGTCCCCGCCGACCAGAAGGAGGCGGCGCGCAAGGGCTTCGTCGAGATGGCCAAGGCCACCGACTTCGCCGCCAGCGGCACCGGCCTGTGGACCCGCATCAATGCCCTGAACTCCCCCTGGATCCTCGACGACCTGTTCACCCTCGTCGCCGAGGTCGGCGCGAAGCTCGACGTGGTGATGGTGCCCAAGGTCGAGGGTCCCTGGGACATCCACTACATCGACCAGCTGCTGGCCCAGCTCGAGGCGCGCCACGGGGTGACGAAGCCGATCCTCGTCCACGCCATCCTCGAGACGGCGGAGGGCGTTGCCAACGTCGACGCCATCGCCTGCGCCTCGCCGCGCATGCACGGCATGAGCCTCGGGCCCGCCGACCTCGCGGCGTCCCGCGGCATGAAGACCACCCGCGTCGGCGGCGGCCACCCGGATTACCGCGTCCTGTCCGATCCCAAGGGCGAAGAAGTCCGCGCCTCGGCCCAGCAGGATCTCTGGCACTACACCATCGCGCGGATGGTCGATGCCTGCATGGCCAACGGCATCAAGGCGTTCTACGGCCCGTTCGGCGACTTCTCCGATTCGGCCGCCTGCGAGGTGCAGTTCCGCAACGCCTTCCTGATGGGCTGCGCCGGCGCCTGGACCCTGCATCCGAGCCAGGTGGCCCTGGCCAAGACCGTGTTCGCCCCCGATCCGGCCGAGGTGAACTTCGCCTCCCGTATCGTCGCGGCGATGCCCGACGGCACCGGCGCGGTGATGATCGACGGCAAGATGCAGGACGACGCCACCTGGAAGCAGGCCAAGGTCATCGTCGATCTCGCCCGGCTCGTGGCCGAGAAGGACCCGGACCTCGCCAAGGTCTACAATCTGCCCTGATCGTCGCGGATGGTGGCCTTGCGTTGGAACGGAAGGGCCGCGAGGCCTATCTATCGGTCATGACCCAGACCAGCATGAGAACCGCCAAATTCGGCCTCGGGGCGGTGGTCCGGCACCGGATCTACCCGTTCCGGGGCGTGGTCTTCGACGTGGACCCGGAATTCGCCAACACCGAGGAATGGTGGCTCGCCATTCCCGAGGACGTCCGGCCGCGCAAGGACCAGCCCTTCTACCATCTGCTCGCCGAGAACGCGGACAGCGAGTACGTCGCCTACGTCTCGGAGCAGAACCTCGTGCCCGACACGTCCGGCGAGGCCCTGCGCCATGCCGGCATCAGTGAAGTGTTCGAGCGCAGCGCCGACGGCGTCTACCGCATGCGGATCGGCCAGGCGAACTGATCGGCCCCGAAAGGTAACATTCGGCTCTCGGCAAAAGACGGCGTAAAAACAACAGCCTAGCATCGTCCGGAACGGTGTGGCGGGCCGAAACGGCAAGCCGCGGAACGCTTTGTTCAACGGCTGCTGCTATCAAGGCGCGTCACGTCAATCGTTGCGCGGGTTCGAAATAGCCATGGATGTGGTCACCATGCTGGTCATGAGCCTCGCCGCGGCGGCCGCCGCTGCGGGCTTCCTGGCCGTCGAGTGGCGGATCCTGCGCAACCCCGCACTGCTGCTGTGGAGTGCGGGCTTCGCCACCATCGTCCTCGGCTGCTCGCTCTCGCCCGTCCGCGCCGCCTCCTTCCTCGTCGGGGTCTGGTTCGCCAACGGCTTGCTCGTCGTCGCCCACCTCCTGTTCCTCTTCGGCACGGCCCGCTTCACCGGGCGCCGGATCGCACGGCTCTGGTGGGGCCTGCTGCTGGCCTGGGCCGGGCTCCTGCTCCTGCCGGCGGGGATCGACCCGACGCCGGCCTTCGCGATGACCAATTCCGGCCTCGTCGCCCTCGCCGCCCTGCGGGCTGCCCATCTCCTGCTGTCGCGGGCCGGCACGCCCTTCCCGGAGCGCACCGCCGCCTCCGACGCGCTCGGCGCCGTTTTCCTCGCCCACGGCACCTTCTACGCCGCCAAGGCGCTGCTCGTGCCCGTGCCGGGCGCCTTCGTCAGCCTCGTCGGCTTCAAGGGCGTGCTGATCCAAGTCTCGCTGTTCGAGGGCATTCTCGTCGAGATGCTGCTCGCGCTGCTGATGGCCGCCGCGGTGCGCCGCCGCCGGGAGGAGGCGATGACGGCGCTCGCCGAGCGCGATCCCCTCACGGGCGCTTTCAACCGCCGCGCCTTCGAGAGCCGCGCCGCGGAAGCATTGCGGGGCATGGCCGCCGGGCGCCGATCCGGCGCCCTGCTGCTGCTCGACGTGGACCGGTTCAAGACCGTCAACGACAGCTTCGGCCACGCCGTCGGCGACCGCATCCTCGTGGCGCTCACCGGCGTGCTGGAGGCCTGCCTGCCGCGCCACGCGATCCTGGCACGGCTCGGCGGGGACGAGTTCGTGATCCTGGTGCCGGGTCTCGACGCGGCGGCGGTTTCCACTCTCGGCGCGGCGATCCGTGCCCGCATGGCCCGCGAGAGCGGCCGGGGCCTGCCCACCGGCGCCACGGTCAGCCTCGGCGCCGCCCTGTTCACCGGCGGCCCGGCCGGACTCGATACCCTGATGGCGCTCGCCGACACGGCGCTCTACGAGGCCAAGGCCCATGGCCGCGACCGGCTGCAGGCCCGACGCGCGGAGCCGCCTGCGGAGCGGGTCCCGGATCGATCCGGACCGGGGGCGGCGAAGGCGCAGGTGTCCGCGCAAGGCGGCTGCTGCGCCTGAGACGGGTTCCACCTGTGCGACGTCCGCACAGCCCGAAGCGATCAACCGGAGCCCGTGAGAGCGGTGTGACGTCCGAATCGAAAGGGGCGCCCGCATGGCGGACGCCCCTGGTGGAGGATGATGCCGGACGGATCTCAGGAGATCAGGTCGAGCCTGGCGGTCTCGAAGCCCGCCGCCCGCACGCTGTCGGGGAGAGCGGAGGAATCGGAATAGCCGGCCTCGCGGGCCATGGCGTCGAGGGCGGTACGTTCGTCCTCGGCACTCCCGGTCCAGAGAATCGCGCCGCTCGTCTTCTGCCGGATCTGGAAGATGCTCATCGTGAAACCGTCCGTCGTCAGGAATCTCTTGACGGGATAACCCGGCGCGGCCGACCCTGGTTGCACACGAACGGTCCGACGAAACCTTGAGCGAAGCGAGGAGGCGTCCGCCGCGTCTCGGGAACGACTGATCTCGGGGACAGACCGCCGCTCTCATCCGCCTGCGGCATCTCGCACAGGCTTCGACCGGGGAGGAGTTTGCGACCCCATCCGCCACGAAATCGCCGGTTGCGGCGGACAAGCAGGCTGCGGCGCATCGGCGCGCCCCATGAGACGATTCGCGATGCCGGCCCCTTTGCCCTTCCGTCCCGCTGCGGCGTGCCTCGCCGCCTTCCTCGTCGCGGCCCCGCCGGCCCGCGCCGCCGAGGCGCCGCCCGCGGCCGGGGTGCCCGATCCCGCCACGCTCCTGCCTGCGGTGAGCGTGGTCCCGGCCGAGCGCCGGGAGATCGTCGAGCGGGCGGTGGTGACCGGGACGCTGGTGCCCCGCGACGAGATCCTCGTCGCCCCCGAGGTCGAGGGCCTGCGCATCGTCGCGCTGCTCGTGGAGGAGGGCGACCGGGTCGAGCGCGGTGCGGTGCTGGCACGGCTCTCATTGGAGATGATCGAGACGCAGGAGGCCGCCAACCTCGCGGCCACCGCGAAGGCGGAGGCCGCCATCCTCCAGGCGAAGAGCCAGATCGTCCAGGTGCAGGCCGCCCAGACCGAGGCGCGCCAAGCCCTGGAACGGGCGCAGGCGCTGGTGCGGACCGGCAACGCCACCGCCGTCACCCTGGAGCAGCGGGTCTCGGCGGCGCAGGGCGCCGACGGCCGACTCGAGGCGGCGCGGGCCGGGCTGGCTCTCGCCGAGGCGGATCTGGCCGCGGCGCGGGCGCAGGGACGCGAGATCGGCCTGCGCCGGGCCCGCACCGAGATCCGCGCGCCGGAGGCGGGCCTCGTCAGCCGCCGCACCGCGCGGGTCGGCGCCACCGCGAGCGCGGCCGGCGAGCCGCTGTTCCGCCTGATCGCCCGCGGCGAGATCGAGCTGGAGGGCGAGGTGCCGGAATCCGCCCTGCCGCGGCTCCGGGCCGGCGCCCCGGCGCGGCTCGAATGGGAGGACGGGCGCGTGACGCCCGGCGCCGTGCGGCGGGTCTATCCCGAGGTCGACCGGGCGACGCGCCTCGGCCGGGTCCGCATCCGCCTGGACGCCGACCCGGCGCTGCATATCGGTGCCTTCGCCCGCGGCCGGGTCGAGGTCGCCCGGCGCGAGGGCGTGGCGGTGCCGCTCGCCGCCGTGCTCTACGCCGCCGACGGCTCGGCGAGCGTTCTCGCGGTCGCGGACGGCCGCGTCTCCGCCCGCCGGGTCGAGACCGGCCTCTCGGCCGAAGGCTTCACGGAACTGCGCTCCGGCATCGCCGCCGGGGAGGCGGTGGTCGCCCGCGCCGGCTCGTTCCTGCGCGACGGCGACCGGGTCCGGCCCGTCCCGCCGACGGCCCGGGCGGCCGCGGCCCGCTGAGGATCATACGATGCGCCTCAACGTCTCGGCCTGGGCGATCCGCAAGCCGATCCCCTCGCTCGTCCTGTTCCTCGTGCTGATGGTGCTCGGCCTCGTCAGCTTCCGGTCCCTGCCGATCACCCGGTTTCCCAACATCGACATCCCGATCGTCTCGGTGACGGTCACGCAGAGCGGGGCCGCCCCCTCCGAGCTGCAGACCCAGGTCACGAAGTGGGTCGAGGATTCGGTGGCCGGGGTGAAGGGGGTCAAGCACATCCTCTCGACCATCTCGGAGGGCGCCTCGATCACCACGATCGAGTTCCGCCTGGAGGTGAACCAGGACCGCGCCGTCAACGACGTGAAGGACGCGATCTCGAAGATCCGCATCAACCTGCCGCGCACCATCGACGAGCCGATCATCAGCCGCGTCGAGATCGCCGGCCTGCCGATCATGATCTACGGCGCGTCCGCTCCGGCGATGACGCCCGAAGACCTGTCGTGGTTCGTCGACGACGTGGTGGCGCGCCAGCTCCAGGGGGTGAAGGGGGTGGGCGGCGTCGAGCGCCTCGGCGGCGTCGCCCGCGAGATCCGCGTGACCCTCAAGCCCGACCGCCTGCTCGCGCTCGGCATCACCGCGGCCGACGTCAACCGGCAATTGCGCCTCACCTCCGCCGACATGGCGGGCGGGCGCGGGGAGTTGGCGGGCGGCGAGCAGTCGATCCGCACGCTCGGCGCCTCGGCGAGCCTCGAGACGCTGGGGGCGACCTCCATCGTCGTGCCCGGCGGGCGCAAGGTGCGCCTCGACGAACTGGCGAGCCTGATGGACGCGGCCGAGGAGCCGCGCACCTTCGCCCGGTTCAACGGCGAGCCGGTGGTGGGCTTTGCCATCTCCCGGGCGATGGGGGCGAGCGACGCCGAGGTCGCGGTCGCCGTGGCGGCCCGCATCGAGGCGCTGCACGCCGAGAATCCGGGGGTCCGCTTCGACCTGATCGACACCAGCGTCGTCAACACCATCGGCAACTACCACTCGGCGATGATGGGCCTGCTGGAAGGCGCCGCCCTCGCCGTGATCGTGGTGTTCCTGTTCCTGAGGGATTGGCGCGCCACCCTGATCGCGGCGGTGGCGCTGCCGCTCTCGGTGCTGCCCACCTTCTGGGTGATGAGCGCGCTCGGCTTCTCGCTGAATGCCGTGAGCCTGCTCGCCATCACCCTGGTGACCGGCATCCTCGTCGACGACGCCATCGTCGAGATCGAGAACATCGTCCGCCACATGCGGATGGGTAAAACCGCCTACCGCGCGGCGCTCGAGGCCGCCGACGAGATCGGGCTCGCGGTCATCGCGATCACCGCGACCATCATCGCGATCTTCGCCCCCGTCTCCTTCATGCCCGGCATCGCCGGCCAGTACTTCAAGCAGTTCGGGCTCACCATCGCGGCGGCTGTGTTCGTGTCGCTGCTCGTCGCCCGCCTGATCACGCCGCTGCTCGCCGCCTACTTCCTGCGCGACCACGGCCCGGACCACGAGCGCGAGGGTTTGGTGATGCGCGCCTATACCCGCCTCGTGGCGTGGTCGGTGCGGCACAAATACCTGACGCTGGTGCTCGGTCTCGCCTGCTTTGCCGGCTCGATCGCCTCGACCCGGCTGCTGCCCGCGGGCTTCATCCCGGCGGAGGATGCGGCGCGCACGATGTTCGTGGTCGAACTGCCCCCCGGGGCACGGCTCGACGACACGCAGCGCCTCTCCGACGGCCTCGTCGAGACCCTCCGCCAGATGCCCGAAATCCGCTCCGTCTTCGTCGATGGCGGGCGCCAGTTGCCGGGCAAGAAGGAGGTGCGGCTGGCGAGCCTCACCGTGAACCTCACCCCGAAGAGCGACCGCGCCCTGACCCAGAAGCAGGTCGATCTCAAGATCTCAAGCGTCCTGCGGCAGGTGCCCGACATCCGTTTCTGGTCGCTGCAGGAGGGCGGCCAGCGGGAATTCGCGCTGATCGTCTCGGGGCCCGACAAGACCGTGGTGGCGGATGTCGCCGCCCGCCTCCAGCGCGAGGCCATGGGCGTGCCCCACCTCGTCAACCTGATCTCGACCGCCCCTCTCGACCGCACCGAGATCCGCATCACCCCGAAAGCGGGGGTCGCCGCCGATCTCGGCGTCTCGACCGACGTCATCGCCGAGACGGTGCGGGTGGGCACCATCGGCGACATCGCGGCCAACCTCGCCAAGTTCAACGCCCGGGACCGGCAGATCCCGATCCGGGTGATGCTGCCCGAGCGCCTGCGCGGGCAATTGCCCGAGATCGCCAGCCTGAAGGTGCCGGTGAAGGCGGGTGCGGCGGTGCCGCTCGCCACCGTGGCCGACCTGACGCTGGGGCGCGGCCCGACCGCCATCGACCGCTACGACCGCACCGTGCGCGTCGCCGTCGAGGGCGATCTCCAGGGCTCGGACGCGCTCGGTTCGATCATCGAACAGGTGATGGCCCTGCCCGCCGCCACGAACCTCCCCGAGGGCGTCACCATCCGCCAGACCGGCGACGCCGAGGTGATGGGCGAGGTGTTCGAGGGCTTCGCGCTGGCCATGGGCGCCGGGCTGATGATGGTGTTCGGCGTCCTCGTGCTGCTGTTCGGCAACTTCCTCCAGCCGCTCACCATCCTGTTCTCGCTGCCGCTCTCCATCGGCGGGGCGATCCTCGGCCTCCTCGTCTTCCACATGCCGATCTCGATGCCGGTGGTGATCGGCATCCTGATGCTGATGGGCGTGGTGACGAAGAACGCGATCATGCTGGTCGATTTCGCCATCGAGGAGATGGCCCGCGGCGTGGATCGCGTCACCGCCATCGTCGATGCCGGCCGCAAGCGGGCGCGCCCCATCGTGATGACCACCATCGCCATGGCCGCCGGCATGGTGCCGTCGGCACTCGCGCTCGGGATCGGCGGCGAGTTTCGCGCGCCGATGGCGGTGGCGGTGATCGGCGGGCTGATCGTCTCGACCGGCTTGTCGCTCGTCTTCGTGCCGGCGATCTTCCTGCTCGTCGACGACCTGTCGCGGTTGTTCGTGCGCCTGTTCGGCCGCTTCGTCGGCGGGGCGGACGAGCCTGATGAAGAAGACGATGCGTATCGTCCGGGTCCGCCCGCCAACGCCGCCGGTCTCGGCCGCCGAGGGGTGGCCGCCGAGTGATCCGGTATCCGCACGACGGACGTGATCATCGAGGATGCCGAATTCGCGCGGCCGAGGCGTCTCTCACGAAACCTCCGCCACCCGCCGCCTCCGGAAGGACAGCGGGCCCGAGACCGGGGAGCACGCCGAGAACCTGCGAAACCTTAACTGTCTCTCACAGAACTCCCGCCGCGCTGTCATCGCCAGAACGAGAACGGTCAGAGACCGGGAGTTTTGTGAGGCACTTTAAGCAGCGCGGGCCTTGCGACCCTTGTGCTCGGGCTCGCCCCGCAAGCGTGATTTCCTGAACCGCCACCGAAACTGTCGTGGAGTGGACAGGGGCTCGGCGGCATCGCTCCGGTGGCGAAGCACGGCCCCGTGCGAATACGTCAGGGTTGTACCACAAGATGTTGCGAAGCATTTCTCAACGCTTTTGATCTATGCGGCCAAGATACGCTTCGAGTCCGCCACTGGCCTCGCGGCCACGGATGACCGATGCAGGAACCTCGGAACCGACACGAGCGTCAGGGAGCGCACCGCGAGGACGTCGTCGTCCTCGTCTCGGACCGCCGCGAGCGGGCGGAGCGCCTCGCCCGCGGCATCGCCCTGGTTCTGCCCTGCCGAGTCGTCGAGCCCGGCGCGGCCCTGCCCGCCGACCGGCCGATCGCCTTCGTCGTCGATCTCGCCACCGATCTCGCGGCCGATCGGGGAAGTGCCTGGATCATGTGGCTCGCCGAGCGCATTCGCGAGAGCGGGCTGCCCTGTCTTTATCTCGCCCGCGGCAATGCCGTCCAAGACACGGCGGCCGTGCGTCTGCTCGGCACGCCGACCGTGATCGATCCGCGCCAATCCGCCGGCATCGTCCCGGCGCTCATGCGCCTCGTCGCGGACGGAAAGGCGAGGGGGGGCTCATCGGCCAAGGCGCGGAAACCGGGCGGCGTGACCCCCGAATTGCGGGTGGAGCGGGCCACCACCCTCGTCACCCGCCTGTTCGACAAGGCCGCCGCCGGCCGGCCCCCGAGCCCGGAGGAGGCCGAGGAGGGCACGCGGATCGTGCTCGACACGGTCTCCGAGGTCGGCATCCGTGCCTGGCTCGACCTCGTCTGGCGCCACGACATCCAGGTCTACCAGCACTCCTTGAGCGTCGCGGGCTTCGCCGCCGCCTTCGCTGCCGAACTCGGCTTCTCCCGGGGCGACCGGCAGCGGCTCGCCAAGGCCGCGCTGCTGCACGATGTCGGCAAGGCGCTGATCCCCCATGCCATCCTCAACAAGCCGGGACCCCTCACGCCCGACGAGATGGGGGTGATGCGCACGCATGCCGCGCTCGGCGCCGACCTGCTGGCGAAGGAGGGCGCCTTCGAGTCCGAGATCCTCGATGTGGTGCGCTACCACCACGAACGCCTCGACGGGTCCGGCTACCCCGAAGGCCTGAGGGGCGCGCGGATCGGCGATCTCGTGCGGCTCGTGGCGATCTGCGACGTCCACTCGGCCCTGACCGAGCGCCGGGTCTACCGGCCGCCGCTATCCGCCGCCGAGGCCGCCGCGATCATGCAGGCCCAGGCCGGCCAGCTCGATTCCGACCTGCTCAGGGTCTACCGCCCGATCATCTTCCGCGCCGGTGAGGCCGCGGGCGGACCGTCCGTGCTGAGCTGATCTCCCGTCTTTCGGGCCGGTCAGTGCCGTGCGGCGACCCGCTCGGCCAGCAGGCACAGGATCTCGAAGGCGATGCCGGCGCCCGCCAGCGCCGTGATGCCGGCGGAATCGAGCGGGGGCGCGACCTCCACCACATCCGCCCCGACGAGATCGAGGCCGCGCAGCGCCCGCAGCAGGTGCAGCGCCTCGCGGGTGGTGAAGCCGCCGATCTCCGGCGTGCCGGTGCCGGGGGCGAAGGCGGGATCGAGGGCGTCGATGTCGAAGCTGAGATAGGTCGGGCCGTCGCCGGTCACGGCGCGGGCTTCCGCGGCCACCTCCGGCAGGCCGCGGGCGCAGACCTCCTCCATCGTGAGGATGCGCATGCCCTGCGCCAGGGCCCAGTCGCGCTCGTCGGCCGCATCCATGCTGCCGCGGATGCCGATCTGGATGCAGCGCCGCGGGTCGAGCAATCCGGCCTCGACCGCGCGCCGGAACGGCGTGCCGTGGGTGAGCCGCGACCCATCGGACTGCGCGTCGCCATACTGCGCGTCGTCGGTGTCGCTGTGGGCGTCGATATGGATCAGGCCGAGCGGCCGGGCGGCCCCGAGCGCCCGCAGGACCGGATAGGTGATGAAATGGTCGCCCCCCACCGTGAGCGGCACGATCCCGGCCTCGGCGAGCGGCCGGTAGAACGCCTCGATCCGCCGTGCGGTCTCGGCGGCGTCCACCGGGTTGACCGGCACGTCGCCGAGATCGGCGCAGGCCGCCAGGGCGTAGGGCGCCACCCCCGTGGCGTGGTTGAGCGCCCGCGTGCCGGTGGAGGCCTCGCGCACGGCCCGCGGTCCGAGCCGGGCACCGGGCCGGTTGGTGGTGGTGCCGTCGAAGGGGATGCCGATCAGGCCGATCTCGACCAGCGCAGCCCCTTCGCTAGCCCCTTGGCCAGCCCCTTCGCCCACCGCCTCGGCGGGATCGAGCACCGGCAGCCGCATGAAGCTCGCAAGGCCGGAGAAGCGTGGTGTCGCCATCCCCGAGGCCGGCTGGAACCGCGCCAGCCGTTCCGCCCGCGCGCCCGCCGGTTCGCTCTCATCCGCCATGACGATCCTCCCCCCGGCGCGGTGTCTTCACAGCCACTTGCAGCGATGGCGCGATCTCACCCGCGCTCCGCATCAAGCCGCCCGTCTCCTCCGGCCGCAAGCCGTTTCATGAACCCGTTTCCTGCCCGCCATGTCATGCGCCCGTCGCGGCCGGCGCAAACTACGCAGGGGGCCTCGGTGAGCGGATACATTCGCTTGCGATGGTGTTGCGCATCGGAGCACGATACCGCCAAGCCTGATCGAGCAAGCCTGATCGAGGCGCCGGGCAGCCGCTCGAGAGACGTCGTCCGGCTGGCGGAGAGAGCGGACAGAAAAGGGCGGTTCATGACAGCTCAGGTCGCGGTCATCGACCGTTCGGGGGCCGAGGATTGGGATGAGATCCTCTGGCAGCAGCCGGCCGCCAACCTCTACGCGTCCCGCAGTTGGGGCCGCTACAAGAGCCGGCTCGGCTGGACCGTCCGGCAGGTCGCCCTGAACGACAACGGCGCGGATCTCGCCTACATCCAGTACCAGGAGCGCCGCACCGGCCCCGTGCGCCGGATCCTCGTGCAGGGAGGAGCGGTCCTCACCGCCCGCGGGCAGTTCCGGGCGGAAGCGGTGCTCGCCGCCTTCATCGACCATCTCGCCCTGCGCCCGGCGGATCTGCTCGCGGTGAAGAGCTACCGGCCTCAGGATCCGGAGGGGATCACCGCCCTGCTGTCGCACGGCTTCGTGCCCGTCGTGACGGCCAAGGATCACACGATCGAACTCGACCTGACACCGGAAACGGACGCGATCCTGGCCGCGGCCGACCGGCGCTGGCGGCGCGAGGTCAACAAGGCGACGGGACAGCCCGATCTCACCGCCGTCTTCCTGACGGACCCGGACGAGCGGTTGCGGGCCTTCGACACCTTCGTGCGGATGTATGCCGCCCTCCAGCAGCGCAAGGGTTTCTCGAGCGGCCTCGACACGGCCGCCTATCGCGACCTCGCGGCGTCCGATCCGCACCTGCTCTTCCTCGAAATCCGCCAGGGCGGAGAACCGATCCTGGTGCGCATCGTCCACACCGCGCGCGCGGTGTGGACCGACTTCTTCACGGCTTCGGACGAGCGGGCACGATCGACCGGTGCGGCCACCCTCGCCGTCTGGCGGATCATCGAGCGCGCCCGGCAGGAGGGCGCCAGCCGCTTCGATTTCGGCGGCGTCGATCCGTCCGGGAACCGCGGCGTCTTCGATTTCAAGCGCGCCTTGAGCCGTAACGTGATCCAGGGCGGTCCGACCTGGATCTACGCACGCAACGCCTTCATCCGTCGCGCTGCCGCGACCGCCCTGTTCCTGCGCTAGATCTAGGCCGCTGGCCGGGGCCGGGCGCGCGCTGCCCCGCCCTTCCCCTCGACGCAGAGGCTCAGCCCGGCGGGGCCGTCACGGGGCGGCGCCTCCGCCAACGAAGTGGGCGGTGCTCTCACGGCTTTGCTGCGAGCAACGCCGAAAACCGCGCCACCAGCCGCCGCCCGACCTCCTCCTTGCTGAGCTTCGGCCAAGTCTCGACACGGCTCTCGACATGGCTCTCGACGCCGCCGGTGCGGGCGACGAGGTGGACGGTGTTCTCGGTGCCGCCCATGACCCCGCCCTCCGCCGAGACGTCGTTGGCCACGATCCAGTCGCAGCCCTTCCGCGCGATCTTCTTCTGCGCGTTCACGATCACGTCGTCGGTCTCGGCGGCGAAGCCCACGACGAGGGGCGGGCGCCCCTCGGCGCGGCCGGCGATGGTGGCGAGAATGTCCGGATTCTCGACGAGCTGCAGCGGTGGTGGCAGGTGGCCGTCCTTCTTGATCTTGCCCGCCCGCATCTCGGCGGGCCGCCAGTCGCCGACCGCGGCGGCGAAGATCGCGAGATCGGCGGGCAGGGCGGCCTCGACCGCGGCGAGCATCTCGCGGGCGCTCTCGACCCGCACCACGGCGACGCCCGCCGGATCGGGGATCGCCACCGGCCCCGAGACCAGGGTGACGCGGGCGCCGGCCTCGGCCGCGGCGGCGGCGACCGCGTGGCCCTGCCGCCCCGAGGAGCGGTTGGCGAGGTAGCGCACCGGATCGATCGGCTCGTGGGTCGGCCCCGAGGTGACGAGCACGTGCCGCCCCGCCAGCGGTTTTTTCGGGGTTTCGCGGCCCGCCAGGAAGCCCAGGCCTTGGCCCCCCGACCGTTGTGCCAGCAGGGCTTCGAGCGCGTCGGCGATCTCGTGCGGCTCGGCCAGCCGCCCGGGGCCGAACTCGGCCTCGGCCATGGCGCCCTCGTTGGGGCCGATCACCGCGACGCCGTCGGCCTTCAAGGTCGCGAGGTTCCGCTGTGTCGCCGGATGCTGCCACATCCGCACGTTCATGGCCGGGGCGATCAGGATCGGCAGGGTGGTGGCGAGCAGCACCGTCGAGGCGAGGTCCGGCGCGTGGCCGGTCGCCATCCGCGCCATCAGGTTGGCGGTAGCCGGCGCCACCACGATGGCGTCGGCATCCCGGGCGAGCTTGATATGGCCGATATCGGCCTCGCTCTCCCGGTCGAACAGGTCGGTATGGGTCCGTTCCCCGGCCAGCGCGGCGGCGGCCAGCGGCGTGACGAACTCTTGGGCCGCGTCGGTCAGCAGCGGACGCACCTGCGCCCCGCGCTCGCGCAGGCGCCGGATCAGGTCGAGCGCCTTGTAGGCGGCGATGCCGCCGCCGACGATCAGGAGGATGCGGCGGCCGGCGAGGGCGCCCGGAGAAGATTGCGACATGAGCGCAGAACGAAGATTCGTAAGGCCGGCGTCAAGAGCGGGGAGGGGGCGTCTCCGACGAGCGACCGAGATCCGATGGAGCCTTGCACGTCAAACCGCAACGGAGGTTGCCGCACTCGCTGCCTGCAAAATCGTCATCGGGTTTTATCTCTCAACATGAGGCAAGTAGGAGAACAGAGAGATCGACTTGAGGTTGTTATGATGCCACTATCCTAGGGCGAATCAGTCCGGGAGGGTGGTGTGAGCGTTGAGGAAAAGCTGCGTACGCTGGCTGAACGTATCAAGTCACACTCCAGCGCCATGGCGACTGAAGAAGCAGTGAAGACATCAATCGTATTGCCGTTTCTAGCCGCCCTCGACTACGATGTTTTCAACCCAAATGAAGTTGTCCCTGAGTTCACGGCCGACGCTGTTGGTAAGAAGGGCGAGAAGGTCGATTACGCGATCAAGTTCGATGGCGACATTCGCATATTGGTAGAATGCAAGCCTATTACGACTAAATTAGATAAAATCCACCTCGCGCAACTTTACCGATATTTTTCAGTGACGTCAGCTAAATTTGCGATTCTAACGAACGGCCGGACGTTTCATTTTCATACGGATTTAGAGGCGCCCAATAAGCTTGATGATCGCCCTTTTCTCACATTCGAAATGTCGGACATTCACGCCCAGACCGTTGCCGAGCTGACAAAATTTGCCAGAAGTAGTTTCAACGAAGACGCTATTCTTCAATCTGCCCATAGACTCAAGTACACGTCTTTAATAAAAAAAGAGATTATGGCCTTGTTGGATTCGCCCTCCGAAGAATTCGTTCGAATGGTCGTTGCACCTGTCCAGGCCGGCCGCTTTACAGCGCAGGTCAGAGAGCAACTCACGCCGCTGGTAAAGGCCGCCTTTCGCGAAATCATCCGGGACTCTGTTCAATCCCGCCTTTCGAATGCGCTTGCCGATACGGCTGCCCTCGATATTGCCGAAGCACAGCCTGTTGTAGAAGATGCCGAAATCGTCACCACCGATGAAGAGCGCGAAGGCTTCATGATCGTTCGCGCCATCGTGCGGGAGGTCATCAAAGCCGATCGTGTGATTATGCGAGATCAAAGAAGCTATTGCGGCATTCTGATCGATAATAACAATCGAAAGCCACTCGCTCGGCTTCATTTCAATCGTTCGATCAAATATATCGGCCTTTTCGATGGCGATAAGGAAGAGCGGGTACGCATCGACAGTCTGGATAACATCTATGAAATGACAGATCGACTTCGTGCAACGGCGCGGTTCTACGCCGAGGGCGGGGCACGTAAGGCTGAGGCAGTCAGTTCCGAAGCAGTGTCTGCTGCTTGATGCGCTGGCATTACAAGCCGTACTTGGCCCAGATAGCGCGCACCTCCTCGTCGGTCGCGAAATCGCCACGCGCTTCGGCGGCATCAGCCTCATCCTGCTCCGCCTCTTCCTCAGAGGTGAAGCGGTCAACGGCTTGTTCCTCGCCCGCATAGCTCAGCACCATGCGCGCGATCGCGTCCTGCACCTCGGGCGGGAGGTTCCGGGCAGCGGTGATCGCCTTGTCGAGCAGATCGGTCATGGAAGGGGAGTGTAGGAGAAATTCGGCCGGTGAGAGGATCGCTCACCGGAACGCCAGCACCAGCGCCCCCACCGCGATCCCCCACAGGGCCAGGGTCGACCAGATCGCCCGCCGCCGTTCCAGACGGGCGATCCGCTCCATCGCCTGGATGTCGCGCGAGCCCTCCTCGTCGAGGCGGATCATGATGCGGCGGATGCGCTGGGCGATGTCGGGGATGTCGGAGACGACCTCGGCGAGCGTCAGCGCCGCGCGGGCGCCGCCCTCGATCCGGCCGACGGGGCCGAGATGGCGGGTGATCCATGAGCGCACGACCGGTTCGGCGCCGGTCCACATGTCGAGCTGCGGATCGAGCGAGCGGGCGACGCCCTCCACCACCACCATGGTCTTCTGCAGCATCACCAGCTCGGTGCGGGTGCTCATGTCGAACAGGGCGGTCACGTCGAACAGGAGCGTGAGCACCTTGGCCATCGAGATCTCGTCGGCCCGGCGCTGGTGGATCGGCTCGCCGATCGCCCGGATGGCCTGCGCGAAATCGTCCACCGAATGGTGGCGCGGCACGTAGCCCGCCTCGAAATGCACCTGGGCGACGCGGCGATAGTCGCGGGTGATGAAGCCGAGCAGGATCTCGGCGAGGAAGCGCCGCTCGGCGTGGCCGAGCCGGCCCATGATGCCGAAATCCACCGCGACGAGCCGCCCCTGCGGATCGACGAACAGGTTCCCCGGATGCATGTCCGCGTGGAAGAAGCCGTCGCGGATCGCTTGGCGCAGGAAGGACTGGATCACCGTGCGGCCGAGCGCCTTCGGGTCGTGGCCCGCCGCGACGATGCCGGGCCGGTCGTTGAGGCGCACGCCGTCGATCCACTCGCTCGTCAGCACGTCCCGCGAGGTCAGGGCCCATTCGGGGCGCGGCGTGCGGAAATCCGCGTCGCCCGCGGTGTTCTGCGCGAGTTCCGACATCGCCGCCGCTTCGAGGCGAAGGTCCATCTCCATGGTGACGGAGCGGGCCAGGATCTCGACCACCTCCCGCGGACGCAGGCGCTCGGCATCGGGCAGGAGCGCGTTGACGATGCGGGCCATGAACCGCATCGCCTGGATGTCGCGCGCGAACCGCTCGCGCACGCCGGGCCGCATCACCTTGACCGCGAGGTTACGCTGCGTGCCGTCGGCGTCGAGCACCGTCGCCTTGTGGACCTGGGCGATGGACGCCGCGGCCACCGGCTCGCTGAAGGCGGTGAACAGCACCGGGACCGGCTTGCCGAGCTCCCCCTCGACCACGCGCAGCGCCACCCCCTGCCGGAAGGGCGGAACCCGGTCCTGAAGCCGCTCCAGATCGCGCGCGGCGGCCATGCCGACGATGTCGGGGCGGGTCGCCAGGAACTGGCCGAACTTGACGTAGGAGGGGCCGAGCCGGGTCAGCGCCCGCTCCAGCGGGCTCGCGCCGGGGGCCTCCGCGATGCCGCGCCGCTCCAGCGACCGGCCGAGCTTCAGCGCGAGCCGCAGATGCGGCGGCAATTGCGCCGCGTCGATCAGCGCCAGACCGCCCTCACGGGCGAGCACGAAGCCGACACGGGCGCCGCGGGCAAGGTGGAAGACGGCGCCGAGCATCATCGAACCCTGAAAGGCATTTGCTCGAAGAGGGATCGCCCCGGATCACCGACGCAAGGCGTCCCCTGCGCCGCGGAGCCCGGCCCTGCCGAGGCGCCCGTCAGCGCTCGAGATCGGAAAGAAATCAAGAAATCTTCCAGCCGGAATGGATCGCGACGATGCCGCCCGAGAGCCGGCGATGGCTGACATGGCTGAATCCCGCCGTCTCGATCATCCGGGCGAAGCTGTCGGGGGAGGGGAACTTGCGGATCGACTCGACGAGGTACTGGTAGGATTCGCGGTCGCCCGCCACCCGCTCGCCGATGCGCGGGATCACGTGGAAGGAGTAGGCGTCGTAGATCTTCTCCAGCACCGGCAGGTCGACCCGCGAGAATTCCAGGCACAGGAAGCGTCCGCCGGGCTTGAGCACCCGGTGCGCCTCGCGCAGGGCCACGTCGATGCGCGGCACGTTCCTGATGCCGAAGGCGATGGTGTAGCTGTCGAAATGGTTCGACGGCAGGGGCAGCGTCTCGGCGTTGCCGGTGACGAAATCGATGCGGCCGTCGTACTTGTGGCCGGCGCGCTCGGCGCCGACCCGCAGCATCGCCTCGTTGATGTCGAGCACGGTGACGCGGGTCTCGGGGCCGCCCGCTTCGAGGGTGCGGAAGGCGATGTCGCCGGTGCCGCCGGCGACATCGAGATGGTGGTAGGGCCGGGTGCGCGACGGGCGCAGCATCGAGATCAGGTGCGACTTCCAGACCCGGTGCAGCCCGCCCGACATCAGGTCGTTCATCAGGTCGTAGCGGCGCGCGACGGAGCGGAACACGTCGTCCACCTTGGCCTGCTTCTCGGAAAGCCGCACGCGCTCGTAGCCGAAATCGGCGGTGGCTTCGCTGTCGCCGGCTCTCGGGTCCGTTCCGCTCATCCGATCCTACCTTGCGCTCGCCCGTCGCCGCTCACGGCCTCGGCCGAGCCTCCTTAGCGAATGCCGGCTTGAACCGCCATGCGGCAGCGGGGACGGGGTGTCAGGAGGGAGGTGCGCGTCGCGTGCCGATAAAAATCAGCTCCGCAGCGGCCCGCCGACGAGCCAGGCCGGATCGAACCAGCGGTCGGCCTCGCCGTCGTAGGGGAGGCGGGTGACGTCCCAGTGCTGGATGTATTGCGCATAGACGTTCCAGACCGCGATGCCGCCGCCGACGAAGATGCGCCGGCCGGGATAGCGGGCCAGCACCTGTTCCGGATCCTCGTGCGAGCGGATCACGTCGATGGTGCGGTCCTTGAACGCGAACTCGGGCACGGAGGCCACGGTTTTGGGGCCGGCGATCAGCACATGGCCCATGGTGAGCGCGAAGAAGCGCGTCACGTCCTCGACGAAGAGCGGATCGGTGTTGCCCTCCCAGGGGAGCTGCCCGTCGAGGCCGAGCTGGCCCCGCTGGCCGATGGCGCAGATGCAGCGGACGTCGATCATGGCTGAAACCTGAAAAACAAAGAAAGCGGGCTCTGCCCGCAAGCCCGCCGGGGCCTTGGCCCCGGACCCCGTTACTGGGGTGCGGAGAAGGCGAGAACCCGGTCGCTGGGGAAATCGTAGAGTTTGCCCGTCTCGTTCCAATCGGGGGAGGCGAGGCGCACGAAATGCGGGGCCAATTCCTCCGGGGTCTTGAGCGTCGCCGGATCCTCGCCCGGCATCGCCGCGGCGCGCATGCTCGTGCGCAGCGGGCCCGGATTGAGCAGCATGGCGCGCACCCGCGTGCGCTCGTTCTCGGCGGCATAGGTGCGCACCATCGCCTCCAGCGCCGCCTTCGAGACGGAGTAGGGCCCCCAATAGGCCCGGCATTTCGCGGCCGCGCCCGAGGAGACGAAGACCGCCCTCCCCGCGTCCGAGCGCTGGAGCAGCGGGTCGAACGAGCGGATCAGGCGCCAGTTGGCGGTGACGTTGATCGCCATCACCCCATCCCACACCTTGGGCGTGACGTGGCTCACCGGCATCAGGTTGCCGAGGATGCCGGCATTGCCGACTACGATGTCGAGCCGGCCCCAGCGCTCGTTGAGCGCAGCACCCAGGCGGTCGATGGCGTCGTAATCGGTGAGGTCGAGCGGCACGAGCGTCGCGTGGCCGCCGGCGGAGCGGATCGCGTCGTCGAGTTCCTCCAGGCCGCCCTGCGTGCGGGCGACGGCGACGACGTGGGCGCCGGCGCCCGCCAGAGCCAGGGCGGCGGCGCGGCCGATGCCGCGCGAGGCGCCGGTGACGACGGCGACGCGGCCGTCGAGGATCGGGTCGGCCATCTCGCTCAATCCGCCTCGGCCAGCATGGCGAAGCGCTTGGGCCCGGCGATCGCCAAGTCGGTCAGGCCGGTCGGGTAGTCGCCGGTGAAGCAATGGTCGGTGTATTGCGGGCAGTCGGCATTGCGCGCCTCCTCGCCCATCGCCCGGTAGAGGCCGGGGATCGACAGGAAGGCGAGCGAATCGGCGCCGATATACTTTCGCATCCCCTCGAGATCGTGGGTCGCGGCCAAGAGCTTCTCGCGCTCGGGCGTGTCGATCCCGTAGAAGTCCGGATAGGTGATCGGCGGCGAGGCGATGCGGAAATGCACCTCGCGGGCGCCGGCCTCGCGCATCATCCGCACGATCTTCACCGAGGTGGTGCCGCGCACGAGGCTGTCGTCGACGAGCACGATGCGCTTGCCCTCGACCGCGGCGCGGTTGGCCGAGTGCTTCATCCGCACCCCGAGTTCGCGCACGGTCTGGGTCGGCTGGATGAAGGTACGCCCGACATAGTGGTTGCGGATGATGCCCATCTCGAAGGGCAGGCCGGCCTCCTGCGCGAAGCCCAGAGCCGCCGGCACGCCGGAATCCGGCACCGGGATCACCACGTCGGCCTCGGGGGCTGCCTCGCGGGCGAGTTCCTGGCCGATGGCCTTGCGCACGCCGTAGACGCTCTTGCCGTTCACCACCGAGTCCGGACGGGCGAAGTAGATGTACTCGAAGATGCAGGGGCGCATCGGCTGCTTCTCGGCAAAGCGGATCGACTCGACGCCGTCTTCCGAGATCACCACCACCTCGCCGTTCTCGACATCGCGGATGAAGCGGGCGCCGATGATGTCGAGCGCGCAGGATTCGGAGGCGAGGATGTAGCGGCCGTCGAGTTCGCCGAGCACCAGCGGGCGGATGCCGAGCGGGTCGCGGGCGCCGATGAGTTTCTTGTTGGTGAGCGCGACGATGGCGTAGGCGCCCTGGATCTGCTGCAGCGCGTCGATGAAGCGCTCGACGATGCGCGGTTTGCGCGAGCGGGCGGCCAGATGGAGAATCACCTCGGTGTCCGAGGTCGATTGCGTGATGGCGCCGTCGCGCACGAGGTCGCGGCGGATCGACAGCGCGTTGGTGAGGTTGCCGTTATGCGCCACGGCCAGCCCGCCGCCGGCGAGTTCGGCGAAGAGCGGTTGGACGTTGCGCAAGATCGTGCCGCCGGTGGTCGAGTAGCGCACGTGGCCGATGGCCGAGCGGCCGGCCAGCCGCTCGATCGTGGCGCGGTCGGAGAAGGAATCCCCGACGAGGCCCTGGCGGCGCTCGGAGTGGAACACGCCGTCGTCGTAGGAGACGATGCCGGCCGCCTCCTGGCCGCGATGCTGCAAGGCGTGCAGGCCGAGCGCCGTGATGGCCGAGGCGTCATCGTGCCCGTAGATGCCGAAGACGCCGCATTCCTCGCGAAGCGTATCCCCGTCGATGTCCAGGTTACGGACATCGGCGCTCGCGCTGACAACAGACATGTCGATCTCGAATCCTGGAGGCGCGCGGGTCGCGCGGGCCTCGCATCCGGCACGGCGGGAAACGGCCGGAGACGCGTGCCGCCCGCGACCTCGGCCGCGAGGGGTTACGCCAGGACCGTCGTGAAACCGTTACCTAGGCGCGGATCGCGTCGCAACCAAGACCGATTCCAGCATATCGCGCGCAATGCGGCTGCATTGCTCCGCACCGCGGCGTCTTGGGAGATCGTCGAGGCTGGCCGTTGGGCCGGCCTCAGCGCTTCGGCTCGGGTCCGGCCTCGCTGCGGCGCTGGGCCGGGAGATCGGTCTCCGGCGGCGGCTCCTCCGGCCCGTCGCCCTTCGGCTTGCGGAACTGCTTGAGGAAGCCCTCCGGATTGTCGGGCAACTGCGCCACCAGCGCCTCGCCCGAGCTTTCGAGCAGCGACCGGCTCTTGGCCTGCGCCGCCCAGTCCGGAACCTTGCCCTGGACGAGCCAAGCCAGGAACACCCAGCCGATCACGCAGATCAGGAAGCCGCGGCCCGCCCCGAACAGGAAGCCGAGCGAGCGGTCGACGGCGCCGATGCGCGAATCGAGCACGAGGTCGGAGATCTTCACCGTCACCAGCGAGACCACGATCAGGGTGGCGAGGAAGATCGCGGCGATGGAGGCGACGAGCGCCACCGTATCGCTGGAGATGTGCTGCTTGACGGTGGGCAGGAGCAGCGGGTGAAGCGACCACGCCACCGCGGCGGCGGCCACCCAGGCAATGATCGCGAGCACCTCGCGGGTCACGCCGCGCACGGCGGCGAGCAGCGCCGAGACGAGCACGATGCCGAGCACCACGAGGTCGAGGACGGAAAACGGCATCGCAGGATATGGTTCGCTGGGGCGGAACGAGGCAGCCTTGCCCGGACGACGACGGCTCCCCCGGGCCGCGCATCCGCTGTGGTCCTTAACCATATACCCCGGCGAACCTCGGCCGTCACCTTCGGGCCGGCGCTCCGTGCGGGCGCCGCCGAGCCGCCCGCGCCGCCTTCCCCATTCCCGCATCGGCAGGGGTGCCGGGCTTCCTCCCGGGATCGGCCGTCCCGGCCGCAGATCCGATTCATCAAAGAAAATCGGCCGGTGAGAGCGAAATCCCTCGTCGTCACGATGGCGTGCGCATAATATTCTCTGATCGCTTCGAAAGAGGAAATCATCTTCCAAGCAACCTCGGCTATAACCGAAGTATTCAATATCCGGACGGGGTGAGGGTTATGGCCGGTACGATCGACAGGCGTGGCTTCCTGCGGGGCTCCGCACTCTTCGCGGCCGGTGCCGCCGCCGGGTTCTCCTGTATCGAGATCGCGAATGCCGCCCCGATCACGGTGCCGACGGTCGATAAGCTGTCCCTGCGCGTCCTGATCGATTCGGCCCACGACCAGTTCCTGAAGCCCGCGACCGTGCAGGGCGTGCTGCATCAGCCGCCGGGCAACGGGCGCGGCAGCGATTACCGCAAGGTGCTGCACAATCAGTGGGGCCTGTCGCTCTTCGCCGAATCCTGGCGGGCGGAGGAGGCCCGTACGATCCTGCTCGATTTCGGCTACAGCCCCGAGGCCCTGCTCAACAATATCGAGATCCTCAAGGTCGATCCCACCAAGATCGATGCTCTGATCGTCAGCCACGGCCACCACGACCATTACGGCGGCCTGACCGGGTTCCTCGACACGTACAGGAGCGCGCTCGCGCCCGACCTGAAGCTCTATGCCGGCGGCGAGGACAATTTCTGCCACCGCCACAGCCCGAGCGGCGTCCCCGGCCAGTTCACCGATTTCGGCCAGCTCGACCGGCGCGAACTGACGGCGCAGAAGATCTCGACCGTGCTCTGCGAGACGCCCACCGTGGTCGCCGGCCACGCCTTCACCACGGGGCAGATCAAGCGCTCCTCCATCGAGCGCATCCTGCCCAACACCTTCGTCGAGCGCGGCATCACCGACGGGCTGGGCTGCGATGCCAGCCACTATTCGCCCGCCGAACTCCAGGGAAAGATCATCCCCGACGAGCACGTCCACGAGCACGCCACCTGCTTCAACGTGAAGGGCAAGGGCCTCGTGGTGATCTCGTCCTGCGGCCATGTCGGCATCGTCAACTCCGTGCGCCAGGCGCAGGAGGTCTCCGGCATCGAACGCGTCCACGCCATCGTCGGCGGGTTCCATCTCGGACCCGCGCCGAAGGACTACCTGACCCAGGTCGTGGCCGAGATCAAAAAGCTCCAGCCCGATGTCGTCGTGCCGATGCATTGCAGCGGCCTGAACTTCGCCCTCGAGGCGCAGGCGCAGATGCCGGAGAACGTGATCGTTCCGACCACCGGCAGCCGGCTCGTCTTCAGTGCGTAGCCGGACATTCGCGGCCGCTCTGCTCTGCGCGCTCGCCGCCGTCGTCCCCGCCTGCGGCGAGACCCCGCCCCGCCGCTCGGCCGCCGAGCTGATGGACGTGCTGATGTGGAACCGCGAGCCGGTCGGCGGCCCTTTCGCGCTGATCGATCAGGAGGGGCGGCCCCGGACGGAGGCCGATTTTCGCGGCCGTCTCCTTCTGGTCTATTTCGGCTACACCGCCTGCCCGGATGTCTGCCCCACGGACCTCATGGAGATCGGGCGGGCCCTCACGCTGCTGGGCGAGGCCGGCGACGCCGTCCAGCCGGTCTTCATCACGCTCGACCCCGAGCACGACACGGCCGCGCTTCTGGCGGAGTACCTGCCGAACTTCCATCCGCGTCTGGTCGGCTTGACGGGCAGCGAGGCGGCGGTCCGCCGCGCCGCCGACGCCTACAAGGTCTATTACGAGACGAGCCTGCGCCCCGGGGGCGGCCGCGCCGTCGAGCATTCCGCCTTCGTCTACCTGATGGATCGCTCGGGCGCCTATCTCGGCTTCTTTCCGCCCGGCACCTCGGCCGAGCGGATGCTGACGATCCTGCGGCCGCATCTCGCGCCGGAATAGGCCGCGCTACATCTCCTCCTCGAAGCGCACGGCCCGCGGGCGGCCCCCGCCCTTCCGCGGCGCGCCCGAGGCGATGCCGGCGACGAGGTCGGCGATGTGGCGCAGCGCATCCGTCGGCAGCGCCCGGTCCCCGGCCTCGCCGCGCCCTTGCGGGGTGATCGCTTTGCCAAAGCCGAGCTTCAACGCCTCCTTCAGCCGGGCCGGCGCCTGCGAGACCGGCCGCACCGCCCCCGACAGGCCGAGTTCGCCGAAATAGACCGAGTCGGAGGGCAGAGCCGCGCCCGAGAGCGACGAGACGAGCGCGGCGGCGACCGCGAGATCCGCGGCGGGCTCGGTGATGCGCAGGCCGCCGGCGACGTTGAGGTAGACGTCGTGGCCGCCGAGCCGGATGCCGCCATGGGCCTCCAGCACGGCCAGCACCATCGACAGGCGGTTGGGGTCCCAGCCGACCACGGCCCGGCGCGGCATGCCGAGCGAGGAGGGGGCGACGAGCGCCTGGATCTCGACCAGCAGCGGGCGCGTGCCCTCCATCCCGGCAAAGACGGCGGTGCCCGGCGCGGCGTGGTCGCGGCCCGCCAGGAACAGGGCGGAGGGATTGGGCACCTCGGCGAGCCCGGCATCGGTCATCTCGAACACGCCGATCTCGTCGGTCGGTCCGAAGCGGTTTTTGACCGCCCGCAGGATGCGGAAATGGTGGCCCTGGTCGCCCTCGAACGAGGCGACGGCATCGACCATGTGCTCGACCACGCGGGGGCCCGCGATCTGCCCGTCCTTGGTGACGTGGCCGACGAGGATGACGGCCGTGCCCGTGGTCTTGGCGAAGCGGATCAGGGCCTGGGCGGAGCTGCGCACCTGCGTCACGGTGCCGGGCGCCGATTCCACGGTCTCGGTCCACATGGTCTGGATCGAGTCGATGATGACGAGCGCGGGCGGGTGGCCCTGCGACAGCGTCTCGACGATGTCCTCGACATTGGTCTGCGCCGCCAGCTCCACCGGATACTTGGTCAGCCCGAGGCGTTCGGCGCGCAGGCGCACCTGCCCCACCGCCTCCTCGCCGGAGATGTAGGCGACGCGCTCCCCGCTCCTGGCCATGGCGGCGGAGGCCTGCATCAGCAGGGTCGACTTGCCGATGCCGGGGTCGCCTCCGAGCAGGATCACCGAGCCGCGCACGAAGCCGCCGCCGGTGACGCGGTCGAGCTCGTTGATGCCCGACGGCGTGCGCGGCGCCTCCTTGGCCTCGCCGGTCAGGCCTTCGAGGGGGAAGATGCGGCCCCGTGCCCGCGAGGGCCGGGTCGCGGCCGGGCCCGATTGCGGGCCGGCCGAGGCGACCTCCTCCTGGATCGTGTTCCAGCCGTTGCAGGCCTCGCAGCGCCCGCGCCAGCGGTTGTAGACCGCCCCGCAGGACTGGCAGACGAAGGTCTGTTGGATCTTGGCCATGGGGAGACGGCTCAGGGCAGGGATCTGTCGAACCTCCCACCCAGCCCCCTCATCCTGAGATGCTGCAAAGCAGCCTCGAAGGAGGGCTCCCGCCGGCCACGCGATCCCTGGAGCCCTCCTTCGAGGGCGCCGCCTCGCGCCACCGCCTCAGGATGAGGGGAATGGGTGGGAAAGATCGGTCACTCTACATAGTTGCGAACATAACGGGAACCCAGGCTCGTCAGGATCTCGTAGCCGATGGTGCCGGCGGCTTGCCCCACCGTGTCGATGTCGAGCCTATCGCCGATCAGCGTGGCTTTGCCGCCGCGCCGCGCCTCGGGAGCACCGGTGACGTCGAGGATGATGAGATCCATCGAGATCAGGCCGACGATCGGGCAGGGCACGCCGCCAACCAGCGCGTAACCGTGATTGCTGGCCGAGCGGGGATAACCGTCGGCGTAGCCGAGCGAGAGCGTGGCCAGCCGGCGCGGGGCAGGGGCCTGCCAGCGGCCGTTGTAGCCGCAGGTCGCGCCGGCCTCGACGTCGCGGACCTGCAGGATCGTCGCCTCCAGCCGCACCACCGGCCGCATCGAGTTCGGCTGTCCGGGCTCCGGGTTGCCGCCGAAGAGCGCATAGCCCGGCCGCAGCAGGTCGTGGCGGGCGTCGTGCGCGAGGCAGGTGCCCGAGGAATTGGCGAGCGAAGCGCGCATCTGCGGAAAGGCCGCCCGCACACGGGCGAAATCGGCGGCTTGGCGCGCGTTGAGCGGATCGCCGGGCAATTCCGCGCTGACGAGATGGCTCATCACGAGGTCGATGCCGGCGCGCGCGATCCGCGGATCACCGGCCAGCGCCAGAGCCTCCGCGACGGAAAGGCCGAGCCGGTTCATGCCGGTATCGACGTGGAGCGCGGCCGGCCCCGCGCCCTGCATGGCCTCGGCCCACTCGGCGAGTTCCTGCGCGTCCCCCAGGACCGGGCGCAGGCGGTGGGCGCGAAACGCCTCCGCGCGGCCCGGCGGCAGACCGTTGAGCACGTAGAGCGCGGCCTCCGGCAGGATTTTCCGCGCGGCGATGCCCTCGGAGAGGTGCGCCACGAAGAACGTCCGGCAGCCCGCCCGCCACAGGGCCGGCGCCACCGCCGAGAGGCCGCAGCCATAGGCGTCCGCCTTCACCACGGCGCCGCACTCGGCCCGCGGCGCGCACGCGCCGAGCGCCCGCCAGTTCGCCACCACGGCGGAGAGATCGACCGTCAGGCGGGCGCCGTGGCCGCTCGGGGGGGCGGGGTCCTGGGGCGCTATGACGAACTCCTGCGGGGCGCGTCCCCGACCGGGACGATGAGCGAGGGGTCGAAAGCGGCGTTGCCGGGCCGTCCCGCCTCGACGTAGCCGCGCGGGTTGGCCAACACCCGCGTGTTGCCGACACGATAGTCGCAACTTGCATGCACGTGGCCGTGAATCCAGAGGGCCGGGGCATGGGGGCCTTGCAGGATCGATGACAGATCGGAGGTGTCGGCGGCATCAAGGACGGCTGTCCAGGCACCCGCCGCGAGCGATCGTGGGTGCGGTGCGTGGTGGGTGATCACGACGGTCGATCCCGAAAAGAATGCGGCGAGCGCCGCCTCGATCACCGCCCGCTGCGCGGCATGGATGCGCGCCGCCAAGCCTGGGCGGAAGGCGTTGATGCCGCCCGCGACCACCGCCTTGATCCGGCGATGATCGTTCATGCCGGTCGTGCGGTCTTGGGCCGCGTTCATCGCATGCGCCCGCGCCTCGGGCTTCAGCGCATAGTCGGTCCAGAGCGTTGCGCCGATGAAGCGAGTGTCGCCGAACACGACACTCTCGCCCTCGGCGAGGAGATGCAGCCCGAGATCCGCCGCCACCGCCCGTGCCGCGACGATCTCGCGCTGGAGCGTCGTCCGGTAGAAGTCGTGGTTGCCTGGCACATAGAGCACGGGTTGCGGCCCCGGAAAGGTCGCCCGCAGCCAGGGTAGCACCCGCGCGGCGAGTCGCTCGCCGACATCGCCCGCAACGACAACCACATCGTGGTCCGGAGGCGGCGAGGGCTGTATCCAGGCTCCGAACTCGACATGCAGGTCCGAGAGAACCCAAAGGCGCATCGGCGAAAGTCCTCCCCGGTGGAGACGACTTTGCCGCTACATCTGCTCGGGCATCCGGTCGCTCTGCGCCAGGTTCGAGAACCGGGTGATGTTGGCGTCGAACTGCAGCTCCACCGTGCCGGTCGGGCCGTGGCGCTGCTTGCCCAGGATGACCTCGGCCTTGCCGTGGACGCGCTGCATCTCCGCCTCCCAGGCGAAGAACTCCTCCGTGCCCTCGCGCGGCTTCTTGTTGCCGACGTAGTACTCCTCGCGGAACACGAACATCACCACGTCGGCGTCCTGCTCGATCGAGCCGGATTCGCGCAGGTCCGAGAGCTGGGGCCGCTTGTCGTCGCGGTTCTCGACCTGACGCGAGAGCTGCGACAGGCCGATGATCGGCACCGCCAGCTCCTTGGCCAAAGCCTTCATGCCGGTGGTGATCTCGGTCATCTCCTGCACGCGGTTGTCGCTCTTCTTGCCGGAGCCCGAGAGGAGCTGGAGATAGTCGATGATGAGCAGATCGAGGCCCTTCTGGCGCTTGAGGCGGCGGGCGCGCGCGGCGAGCTGGGCGATCGAGATGCCGCCGGTCTGGTCGATGTAGAACGGGATCGTCTGCATGTCCCGGGCGGCGTCTGTGATCTTGTAGAAGTCCTCCGGGCGGATGTCGCCGCGGCGGATCTTGTAGGAGGGCACGCCGGACTGCTCGGCGATGATACGGGTCGCCAATTGCTCGGCCGACATTTCGAGGGAGAAGAAGCCGACGATGCCGCCGTTAACGGTCTGCATGGTGCCGTCGGGCTGCTTTTCGCCGCGATAGGCCTTGGCGATGTTGAAGGCGATGTTGGTCACGAGCGAGGTCTTGCCCATGGCCGGGCGCCCCGCGAGGATGATGAGGTCGGAGGGCTGCAGGCCGCCCATCTTGGCGTCGAGGTCGGTGAGCCCCGTGGAGATGCCCGAGAGCTTGCCGTCGCGCTGGTAGGCTTTGGCCGCCATGTCGATGGCCGCGGTCAGCGCGTCGGAGAATTTCTGGAAGCCGCCGTCGTACTTGCCGGATTCGGCCAGTTCGTAGAGCCGGCGCTCGGTTGCCTCGATCTGGTCGCGCGGCCTCGACTCGACGGGCGCCTCGTAGGCGCCGTTGACCAGATCTTCGCCGATGGTGATGAGGCGGCGGCGGATCGCCAGATCGTAGATGGTGCGGCCGTACTCGCCCGCGTTGATGACGGTGGTCGCCTCCGCCGCGAGGCGGGCGAGGTACTGCATCGGCGTGACGCCGCCGAGATCGATGTCGCCGAGATAGGTCTTGAGCGTGATCGGCGTGGCGAGCTTGCCCGCCTTGATCAGCGAGACCGACACCTCGAAGATCTGGCGGTGGACCGCCTCCATGAAGTGCTCGGGCAGAAGGAAGTCCGAGACGCGGTAATAGGCGTCGTTGTTGACCATGATCGCGCCGAGCAGGGCCTGCTCCGCGTCGATGTTGTGCGGCGGCACCCGGTATTCGGGCTGCACCGTCTCGAGATTGGCCGTGAGGGCGTTGGGCAGGGCCATGGCGCTTGTCCGTCGCTCCGATGTCGGGCGGCTCGGCCGCCCCGTTTCATGCCCGCCGGACCTTGCCTCGGGATGGTGAAGCCTTCCTTAGCCGACCCGGCTCGGAACGGCTGCAACACGCACGCCACGGGCCCCGAAACGCGAGACGCCCGCGGCTCCCGGGTCACGGGAATCGCGGGCGTCATGCTGGAACGAATTGGGAACAAGTCAACGCCGGAGGCCGGCGCATCCCCGTTCTCCACCGCTTATGCGGCTCGAGTCAGAGGTTTCGAAAGGACGGGTCCTTTCGCGGGTCCAGGGCGGAGCCCTGGAGAAAACCCGGACTTAGCCGCGGTCGTCGGCGCCCTCGCCGGCATCGGCCAGGGCCTGGCCGACTTCGAGGCCGAGGTCGTCGAGGTTGAACTGCTCGCGCTCGGTCACCGACTCGCCGCGGGCCTGACGCTCGGCCTCTTCCGGCGAACGGGCGATGTTGACGGTCACCTTGACCTCGACCTCGGGGTGCAGGGTCACCGGCACGGTGTGCAGGCCGAGCGTCTTGATCGGCTGGTTGAGCACGAACTGGCCGCGCTCGACGCTGAAGCCCTCCTTGGTGACGACCTCGGCGAGGTCGCGGGTCGAGACCGAGCCGTAGAGCACGCCGGTCTCGCCGGACTGGCGGATCAGCACGAAGCTCTGGCCGTCGAGCTTCTCGGCCACCGCCTGGGCCTCGTTGCGGCGCTCGAGGTTGCGGGCCTCGAGCTGGGCGCGCTGGGCCTCGAAATGCTTCTTGTTGTTCTCGGTGGCGCGCAGGGCCTTGCCGCGGGCGAGCAGGAAGTTGCGGGCGTAGCCGGGACGTACGTTCACGGTCTCGCCCATCTGGCCGAGCTTGGCGACGCGTTCGAGCAGGATGACTTCCATGGGGCTTCTCCTTGAGGTTGCTTGGAAGCGGGTGCGATCAGGCGTCGCCGCGGGGTTGCGGGCGGCGCCGGTCGAGGGCGGTATCGGCAATGCCGAACAGGATCAGGGCGAGCATGGCCACGCCCTGGGTGAGGAACAGCAGCACGTAGAGGCCGGCGAGCAGGGCGAAGCGCCCCGGCCGGCCACGGCTGCGGTCGTGGAAGGCGGCGAGCCCCTGGAGGGCGAAGGCCGCGCTGAAGGCGCCGATCAGGGCGATGCCGAGCGCGCCGGGATAGCCGGGCACCATCGCCAGCGTCAGGGCGGCGGCGAAGACCAGCAGCGTGGAGCGCGGCATCATCGTGGAGGGCAGGTCGGGCCAGGGCCGGAGCAGGCGCCCCGAGATCTGCACGATGCGGGCGGCGGCCCAGAGGTAGAAGGTGAACAGGATCGTGAGACCCTGGGCGACGAACGCCGGGAAGACGAGGGTCAGAGCTTCCACGAGCTGCTCCGCCCGACCATCGAGCTTCACCTCGCCCGGTGCCCTTGATCCAGACGCCCCGTCGGGAGAAGGCTGGGACGGGCCATCCTTCGGTTCGGTCTGCTCCGGGGACGCCGCGAGCGGCGGAAGCCGACCGCGCTGGACTTGAAACTGTACGACGGCGCGGCTGAATGTCGACGACACGTGGCTGTTGAACGCGTCGTAGCTCGGCGATGTGACGGCGGCAGGGCCCACGAAGGCAAGTGCGGCCGTGCCCGCTACCCAGGCGAGCAGACGGCCGGTGGGGTACCATTCCTGAGTGCCGTTCGCGTCCGTTCGGCCAAGCAGGGCGAGATAGGCGAGCCATCCGGCCGGCAGAGCCAGAAAGCCGGTGAAGACCAATCCGAAATAGGGAGAGAGAAGGAGCGCGAGTACAAGCGCGCCCGTAACGACGGCGGCAATGGCCGCGCGGTAGCTCCAGCCCAGCCCGACGATCAGGATCGGGAGCGGAACGAGCAGGGAAAGAAAAAAAGCGACAACGCTGCCCTTGAGCAGCACGCCGAACAGCAAAGCCGCCACGAGGCCGGCACCGGCGCCGACAGGAATGTCCTTGGTCATGAAGTCCGCTGTCCCGCTGTCCCGTGATGGGCAGGGTTAGGGGCGGGAAACGATTGCCCCAACGATCGGACGGCCCCTTTGCGGAGGGCCGCCCTCACGGTGTCGATCGGCCCGCGGCAAGCGGGCCGGAAGACGCTCTACTTGATGACGTAGGGCAGCAGGCCGAGGAAGCGCGAGCGCTTGATCGCCTGAGCGAGTTCGCGCTGCTTCTTGGCCGAGACCGCCGTGATGCGCGAGGGAACGATCTTGCCGCGCTCCGAGACGTAGCGGGAGAGCAGCTTCACGTCCTTGTAGTCGATCTTGGGAGCGTTCTCGCCCGAGAACGGGCAGCTCTTGCGACGACGGAAGAACGGACGACGGCCACCGCCGCCACCACCAGCACCGAATGCCATGATCAGTTCTCCCCGCCGAAGTTGCGCTCGGGACGATCGCCGCGGTCGCCGCGATCACCACGGTCGCCGCCACCGAAGTCGTCGTCGCGGCGGCGCGGACGGTCACCGCGGTCGCGGTCCTTCCGGTCGTCGCGGTCGCGCTTCTGCATCATCGCGGAAGGCTCGGCCTCCAGCTGCTCGACGCGAACGGTCATGAAGCGCAGCACATCCTCGGAGATCTGCATCTGGCGCTCCATCTCGGCCAGGGCGGCCGGGGGGGCGGAGATGTTGAGGAGCGTGAAATGCGCCTTGCGGTTCTTCTTGATACGGTAAGCGAGGGACTTGACGCCCCAGGACTCGATCTTCTCGATCGTGCCGCCGCCCGTCTCGATGACGCCCTTGTAGGTCTCGACCATGGTCTCGACCTGCTGGGCCGTCACGTCCTGGCGCGCCAGGAAGACGTGCTCGTAGAGAGGCATTCTTGGGCCTTTCCTTGCCATAAGGAAGCCCGCCCGCGCGTCGCGGGTTAGTCGGGCCGGTTCGTCTCGCATTCTCTCGGCGCCAAGCCCTTCGAGCCGTGATGATGGCCCGAGCGGTTGATCGAAGGCGGAGACACCGGACGACGGGTTCTTTGGAAAAACCCTGTGCCGAGAGAGGTCGTCTCTTGCGGCACCGTCCGTTCAGCCCCCGGCCGGAGCGAACGCGAAGGCCGGGCCTTTAGAGGGATTCGCTCCTTATGGCAAGGGCAGGGCGCCGACGGGCAGGTCGAAATGCAGGACTTCCTCGCGGGTGCCGAGCCGGTCGAAGAGCGCGCGCCGGGCCGTCGCCGGGATCGCCCTGAACGACGATGACCCCGGCGCCCCGGCATGGGCCTGAAGCTGCCGATCAGCGCCGCGGGTCTCGGGCTCGGCGAAGGCGCGTCCGAACACGACGTTGAGGCGCGCATCGACGGGATGTCGCCGGGGCCGAGGCGCCGGACCGTGAAGCCCGGCTCGGACCCATCCTTCGAAGACTCGACCTTCGACGTCATGGCGGAGGTCCAAAGCATCGTCCTGGATCCCAGATCCAGGACGATGCTTGAGGCTCTTGTTTTCGCATCATCTTTTCTCCGAAAGCCGGCAATCACCTTTCGGAATGATGCTCTATTTCAAGGAGCCGGCGATAGCCTGCTGAATCCCCAGGATGTCGGCGCCGCGCTTGAGCGTGCGCTGGATCGGGTCGGGCCGCCCCGAAACCCAGATCTTCAGCTCCGAATCCATGTCGAAGCTGCCCGCGGTCTCCACCGAGAACGAGGTGATCGCGCGGTAGGGCACGGTCAGATACTCGACCTTGCGGCCGGTCATGCCCTGGCGATCGACCAGGATCAGGCGGCGGTCGGTGAAGACCATCAGGTCGCGGATCACCTTGAAGGCGACGCGCACGCTCTCGCCCGGCGCCAGCACCCCGGCGAGCTGCCGGTCCACCTCGTCCGCGGAGAGGTCGCTGCCATGCCCGAGCAGCCCGTCGAGTAAGCCCATCACGCGTCTCCTGCTTCGTCTCCGGCAGGATGTGGGGACGGCCCCGCTCGCACGCGAGGGAGGTTCTGCGCTCAGCGGTGGCGGCGCTTGCGCGGCTTCTGTCCCTTGCGCGGATGGGCCTTGCGCTGGGTCCGGTCCATGCAGCTCGCCCAGATGCGGCGGCCGATCTCGCGCAGGCCGAGATTGAGCGGGTCCGGGGCGGAGAAGACCTGCGCCCGCGCCTCGCTGCGGCAGAACGCGTCCTCCGCGCTGCGGATCGGCGGCTCGCTCTGCGCCGCGGCGGGAGACGGCCCGAGGCCGGTTCCGAGAAGCGTGGCGAGAAGCAAGCCGGCCGCGGTCAGACCGCGCCGGGCCGGCGGACCGAAGTGATTGCCCAGGACACGCAATGCTCGGCCCTCCCTGTTCGGCCCCGGCGCTCGCCGCCGGTGCGGCGTGCATCCGCGGTGATCGAGGCATCTCTCACAAAACGCCCGCCGCTCGCTCGTCACCGGGGCGAGAACGGTCCGTGACCGGGCGTTGTGTGAAGCACTCTAACGTCGTCGGAGACGGGCTTGCCAAGCGTTGCTGGTCAATCGCGGCCACGAACTGCGTAATCTGCCCACAGAGAATGCCGCCGGTCGTCCGGCCGGGTGCCGTCGAGCGGTCTCGCATTGCGTCATGACGAGGCTGAGAGGCAAAAGAAAACGCGCCGGGCTCGAAGCGTCCGGCGCGCAGGGTCGTGTCGAAAACAGCCGATCGGTTTGGCGGACCGGCTTTGCGGCGCTCCCGGAGGACCGGGAGCATCCGCGGGAGGCTCAGCGACGAATCTTGACGTTGGCCTTGCGGGCGGCATAGCGCGCGTCGCGGGCCGCCTTCTTCTCCGCGGCCTCGGCAGCCTTGCGTTCGGCCAAAGCGGCGGCCTCGGCAGCCTCGCGGGCGAGCTGAGCGGCGAGCTCGGCTTCCTCACGCAGGCGCTTCTCCTCCGCAGCCTTCCGCTCGGTTTCGATGCGGATGCGCTCGCGCTCGCGGGCGCGCGCGTCGCGGGCGCGGGCAACCTCGGCACGCGCCTGGGCCTTCGCACGCATCTCCGGATCGTCAAGCGGTGTCCGGGCCTTGAACTTCTCGAGCAATGCCGCCTTGGCGGCCTGGGAGTTCTGACGGCGGTCTTCGAAATTCCTGAAGTCGAATGCGCTCATATGACCTTTCTCATGCATTGACACGGCCGGATGCCGGATCAGTCACAGTCCGGGCAGCCTGGACTCGGATCGGGCCATTTATAGAACCGGCGCAGTCGATGCACGAGTGCGCCGCAACACGCAACAGATGTCGCCCCGGTTCGGGGCGGCTCCGGTAACATTTTCGGACCTGTTGCGGGATGGAATCAGGTTTTAGGGCAGGGCCCTCAAGCGTCCAGCGTATCCGGCCTCAGCCGGCCTGCAGGTTGACCGCGGCCGGTTTGCCGCTGCGGCGGTCGTTCTCGACGTCGAAGCTGACCTTCTGCCCCTCGACGAGGCCGCGCAGGCCTGCCTGCTGGACGGCGGAGATATGCACGAACACGTCCTTGCCACCGGTATCGGGCTGGATGAACCCGTAGCCCTTGATCTCATCGAACCATTTCACGGTACCAGTCTGCATCCGGGTTCCTCCTCCGCTCGCCGCGGCACCCCGTATGAAATGCGTCCCGCCCTCGGCCGAAAAGGCCGTCCCGTTCGTCGAAGCGAGCGAGCAAACAAGCCGGCGCCGCGTCCCTTCCGGGGGGCATCGAAGGCCTTGCCAAAGGCGGCCACCGATCGACGGTGCATGGTTAAATTCGATGCGCTAACCGTGCAAGCGGCGCAAAGGTTTCCGCCAAGCACTGCTCTTCGCGCAAAGCGGAAATTCGAGGAAGAAACTTGGCCATTCGGAGCAAGTGCGCTGGTCTCACGTCGCGTGTGACCGATTTGGCGCCGCGTAACATTGTTGTGACGACAACATTTGTTGGGAGATTGCCGAATGCCGTCGCCGCTGCTGATTCGAACCGTCGAACCGCACGGCCATTGCTGGCCTATCCCGAAGACGCGCAGCCGGCATGACGTGATGTCGGGGGCTCGGGAGACGATGGGCGTTGTGCTCCGGGCACGAAAAAGGGCCGGTCGCCCGGCCCCATTCCGTCGTCTCGTCATGGCGACCGCATCCCGACCGCGATTGATCGAGGCAAAACGCCTGAAGCTGAGGGGCTCGCGCCCGATCAGTAATCGTAGCCGCGCCGGTCGTAACCGCGGCGCTCGTACCGGTCGCGATCCCGGAAGCGCTGCTCGCGGTAATACTCGTCCCGGTCGCGCCTGCGCATCTCGCGGCCGTCGTCGCGATCGCGTTGCGCCCGGGACCGGAGATCGAGCCCCGGCCGTCCGTCCGGACCAATGGTGATCGACTGTGCGGAGGCCGGCACCGCGGCGATCATGGTCGCCGCGACGATTGTGCCGGCGAGCAGGGTCGTCATGGTCTTCATGAGGAAGAACTCCTTTGTTGGTTGAGACGACAATGCATCGTCCCCGGAGCGGTTCCGGTATCTTGCCATCGGCGGGTCCATCGCATCTGGACTTTCCGGATGAGGAGGAGACGCAATTCGCCGAACATCAATCTTCACGTCCGGACGCCTCCGGAGGCCGTTGTCGTCCTTCGATGGGCAGCGTCGCGGATTGGGATGTGGGCGGAATCCCTGGAGCGAAATCCGGGTCCTGTTCCTCCCAATACATTCCTGCGAGCGGGCCCGTCCTGTCGATGATCCGTCTTTGGCGGGGCTGGCCGCCCGCTCCCCCCATACGCCGCGGCGTGCAGATCCTCGACGGCACGCCGAGCCGGAGGGTCGCCGCTTGACTCGATCTCAAGGCTGCATCTCAAGACGGCGCGCGCATCGGGCCCGCTGCCCTGTTGCCAGCCCCCGGAACCTGCTTGCATGCCCGTCCGCCCGCTGATCCTCTATCCCGATGCGCGTCTGCACCGGGCGGCCGAACCCGTCTCCGCGACCGGCGAGGCCTTGACCGATGAATCCTTGCATGCGCTCGCCGAGGACGTGCTCGACACCCTCGGCGCCGTCTCGGCGATGGGGCTGACCGCGATCCATATCGGGCGTCCGGAGCGGGTGGTGGTGATCCGGCTTCAGCCGGACGAGCCGCATGCGGTCTACATCGATCCCGTCGTCGCCTGGGCCTCGCCCGAGCGGGCCGCGCATCCGGAGGGAAGCGTCTCGATGCCGGGCGTGGTCGAGCCGGTGGAGCGGCCGGCCCGGGTCCGGGTGCGCTACCGCGACCTCGACGGCGCCGAGCACGAGGAGGAAGCCGAGGGACTGCGTGCCGCTTGCCTGCAGCACGAGATCGATCAGCTCGCAGGCATCTTCTGGATCGACCGGCTGACCCGGCTGCGCCGCGAGCGGGTTCTCAAGCGCTACGCCAAGCTGCGGGCGCAGCAGGCGCGCGCGGGATCGTGAGGCATCAGCCCGGACGCGCCAGGCTCGGTCCGGGGCGTCGGGCATGGTATGCCGGGCCTCGGCGTCTCGTCCCGAAAAACGGCAACCGCCGTTCGGGATCAGGCTCCACCGTCCGAGACCGATCCATGTCCCGCCTGCCGCACGTCGCTCACCGCGCCCTCGCCGCCTCGGCTGTCCTTGTCCTGGCCGCCGTCACCCTCGCGCCGTCCGCGCCGGGCGCTGCCGCGCAAGGGACAGGGCAAGGGACAGGGCAGGGAACGGGCGGCCGGGCCGGCGATCAGAAGGCACCGGCCCGGCCCACTTCCGTGGTCGGCTGCACCTCCCTGGCCAACCTGCGCGGCCTCCTGCGCAGCACGGGCGAGGACCGCGCCGCCGCGCTCGCGGTTGCGACCGATCCGAAATCCGATCTCGGCTGCAGCCCGGTGGACCGCGCCACGGTCACGGGGCTCGCCGATCACGTCGCCCTGAACGGCCGCGCCTACGACTGCCTCACCCTCAAGGGCACGGCGGTGTGCCACTGGACGGTGGCGGGCGCCGTCACGCCGCCCGAGCGGCCGGCGGCAAAGCCGGCCCGCGGCAAGTAGGGGTGGGAGCGAGGCGCTGCCTTCAGAACCGTGCCGTCAGGAACAGACGGAGGTTGCGGCCCGGCAGCAGGATCTCGTCCTTCTTGAACGAGGCCGAGTTGCGGATGTCGTCGTCGAGCAGGTTGCGGCCCTGGAGGCCGAGCGTCACCTCCGTGGCGCCGTAGACCGCGGGGTCGAGCGCCTGGGTGTAGGCGAGTTCGGCGCGCAGGTCGTTCCAGCCCGGGGTCGTCGTCTCGAACGGGGCGATCTCGGTGTGGTCGAAGGCGTGGAGCAGGTTGATCCGCGCGAACCAGCCGTTGGCCCGCACGAAGGCGCCGCCGCCGAGCCGGTGCGGCGGGATGCGCGGCACGAAGCTGCCGTCGTCGAACTGGGCCCGGACGAAGTCGTACTGCGCCTCGATTCCGGCCCAGCCGTCGCCGACGGGGAAGAGATCGAGCTGCGCGCCGATCTCGGCGCCGTAGAAGCTGGCATTGGCCTGCGAGTAGACGACCTGGCGCAACTCGTCGCCGGAGCCGCAGGAGCCGAAATCGTCGTCGCAGCGGTTGCCGGTGTCGCGCTTGAAGATGAAGCCGGTATAGCGGGTGACGTAGCCGGTGGCGTCGAGGCGCAACGGCCCCTCTGCCCGGCGCAGCGAGATCTCGACTGTGCGGGCGCGTTCCAGCCGCAGGGTCGGGTCGCCGATCTCGAAGGTCGCGGTGGCGTCGTGCGGCCCCTGCGAGAACAGCTCGTAGCCCGTCGGCGCACGCTCGACATAGGAGCCGTTGAGGCTCGCCACGAAGCCGTAGGGCAGGTCCTGCAGGGCGCCGATGCTGGCGCTCTTCGGGGCGAAGCGGCGGGTCAGGGCAAAGCTCGCCGGGTCGGTGCCGTCGGGCAGGTAATCGCCGGGAAACCGCGTGGCGATGCTGTTGAGCCGGTCGCCCTCGATCCGGCCCGCCGCCTGGAAGCGCAGCCCGCCGCCCACCGCCAGTTCCTCGAACAGGTAGCCGGCCAGCATCCGCGACTCGGTCGGCGGCAGGAAGCTCTCGAGCTGCGAGTTCAGCACGCGCCGGCCTGCCTGCACGCCGACCGCGCCGGTCAGCGTGCCGAACGGGGTGATGATCGGGACGTGCTGCGCCTCGAAGCGGGCCTCGACCTCGCGGTTCTTGAAGATCGCCTGGACCCCGTCGGCCCCGTCCTCGCCGAGGCCGATCTCCTCGTGCCGGTAGACCGATCCGCCGGCCCAGAAGCGCAGCACCTCGAACGGCCCGTTCAGCGGCCGGTACTCGCCGCGGGCGAGCAGGCGGTCCTGGTTCGGGGTCAGGCGGGTGCGCGCCTCCTCGGCCTCGCCGCCGGGGATCTGGTAGAGCGCGTCGTAGTGGCTGAACGCGACGCCGACGAAGCCGCGGTCGCCGATCGCCGAGATGCCGACCGAGCCGCCCTGCGATTCGGTGGCCGAGTTGCGCTGGATGCCGCCGGGGATCGCGTAGGAATCGGTGGCGGTCTTGAACCCGTCGGCATGGACCGCGATGCCGTCGGCGCCGGCATCGACGCTGGCCGCCCCGGTCCGGCCGTTGTCGACGGTGGTGTATCCGGTCGTGACCTGCCCCGTGACGCCGCGGGCGGGAATGAAGGTCGGCACTTGGTTGTTCTCGGCGGAGACTACGCCGCCGATGGCGCCCGAGCCGTAGCGCAGGGTCGCGGGGCCGCGGATCACCTCGATCCGGCTGGCGTTGAGCGGGTTGATCGGGACCGCGTGGTCCTCGCCGAGATCCGACACGCCGCCGTTGACGATGCCGTTCTCCTGGATGCGCACCCGGGCGTTGTCGAGGCCGCGGATGATCGGCCGCGAGGCCGCCCCCGGCGCGTAGGTCGAGGACGAGATGCCGGGCCGGTCGAACAGCGCGTCGCCGAGCGTGCGCGGCTGGTCGCGGGCGATCCGCTCCTGCGGCACCACCGTGACCGGCGAGAAGGTGTTCGTCACCACCGGCAGCACCTCGGCCGCCCGCGCGAACGGCGCGGCGGGGGAGGGCGCCGCCGGGGCGGCGGGCCGGCCCTGGATCGGGCTCACCGAAGTCACGCTGATCTCCTCCAGCGTGGCCGCCTCCTGCGCCTGCGCCGACAGCACGGTTCCGGGCAGGCCCGTCAGCACCGCCCCCGCCGCCAGCAGCATCCGTCCCGACCGTCCGCCCCGCATTCCCGTCGATCCAACCTTGTCACGTTACAATGTTTCATCGCGAGGATGTTACAATGTTGCAAGGCTTATCTGCCGCGTATCCGGTCGGGGGAGGGCGTGTGTGGCCGGTCTGCATCAGGCGGCTTTCCGGTGCGCGGCCGCACGGTGCGCGCACTGTCACCCGGCCGCGGCGTCGCAGGTGCTTGTGCCGCGCGGAGCCGGACGTGACATTGGGGACCCCGGAGATGGTGCCGCCTGTCCGGATTGATCTTTTCCGGAATTCGATGCCCGCCGACGTGCTTCTGCCCGCCCTCCGCTTCCTCCTTCTCGGCCTCGGCCTCCTCATCCTTCTCTTCCTCGTTCCGCTCGCGACCCACGCCCTGTGGTGGACCGCGAAGGGCGGACGCGCGGAGAACTGGTCGACGGCGGATTGGTCGAGCGCCGGGCTGCTCCCGCCGGCCGCCACCGTGCCGGGGGCGATGGTGCGTGTCTACGCCGCCCGGGTCGGACGCTGGCGGGGCATCTTCGCCCACCACAGCTGGGTGGTGGTCAAGGAAGCCGGGGCGCCTCGCTACACCCGCTACGACGTGGTCGGCTGGGGCAGACCCGTGCGCACCGACGCCTACGCGCCGGACGGGCGCTGGTTCGGCAACGAGCCGGAGGTCGTGCTCGGGCTCGACGGCGAGGGGGCGGCGCGGGCGATTCCCGAAATCCGCGCGGCGGTGGCGGACTATCCCCACCGCAGCCAGGGCTCCTATCAGGCATGGCCGGGGCCGAACTCGAACACCTTCGCCGCCCATGTCGTCGCGCGCATCCCCGACAACGACGTGCCGCTGCCGCCGACCGCCCTCGGCAAGGACTGGACGCCGTCGGGCCGCTTCGCCGAGATCACCCCGAGCGGCACCGGCCTGCGCCTGTCCTGGCGCGGCTATGTCGGCCTCACCGTCGGCTGGGTCGACGGGCTGGAACTCAACCTGCTCGGCGCGGTGGCCGGCCTCGATTGGCGCCGCCCGGCCCTGAAGCTACCGGGCTGGGGCCGGATCGCGCTGATGCCCGACGGCGACGCGGACAGGGCGGCGCCGACGACGGAGCCGGAGCGCCGCCCGGCCCCCGGCTCCGTCTCCGGCTGAGTCTCTTCCGCGAAACGCCCGCTCGCCGCCGGCCCGGAGGAAACGGTGGACGGGCGTCCTGTGAGGCACCCCGCGACACGCCGGGGGCTGGCCTCAGCGCTTCGACGACCTCTGGCCCGGCAGCGTCACCTCGCCCTGCCACTGGCCGGCGAATTCGGTCTTCGAGGTGTAGGCGAGCGAGAAAGTGCCCTTGCCCTTCACGCCGGCGAATTCGCCGGTGGCCGCGCTGTCCCGGTAGGTGCCCGTCGCCGTGACGCGGCCCTGCGCGTCGGTCGCGACCGTGCCCCGGTAGAGGCTCGAGGTCGAGCCGGCGGGCGTCGTGAAGGTGATCGTGCCTTCCACCGGCCCCTGGCCGTTCTTGAGCGTGACGGTCTGTACCCATTGCACCCGGGCGCCGTCGAGCGGGGTGCCGGGGCCGGTATTGATCCCGGAGGCCGTCTGCTGGATCTTCACCGCGTCGGGGCCGAGCACCTGCGGCGCCTCGCTCTCGACGCGGCCGGTATAGCTTCCACCCATCGGCATCGCGACGGCCGCGGCCGGAAGAACCGGCACGAGCGACACTGCGACGGCAAGGATCGTCGATCTCCGATACATCGCGTTTGCTCCCTCGGACAGGTCGTTGTGCGACCGCGGGCGCGACCGCCGCGGAGCCTAGATTTGGAAGAATCCTGTCGTCAATGCCGAGTCAGGGCCGGAAGAATGCGCCGATACTCGTGGTTTTCCAGGGATTTGGAGAAATATCCGTCTCTTGGCGGGCGGGGCATCGTCCCGATGGGGCGGCCTCCTACGCCGAAAGATCCGCCCCGTCGCGTCCCTGATCCCGGCTTCATCCGATCCATGCTACCAGCGCGTGAATCGGCCCCGACCGCCGGCACCCGTCAACGGACACGATGAGCGACCTCACCATCCGCCCCGCCCAAGGCCGTGATCACGACGCGATCTGGTCGCTCCTGGAGCCGATCCTGCGGGAGGGCGCGGCCTATGCCCTGCCGCGGGACTGGGACCGTGAGCGGGCGCTCGCCTACTGGTTCTCCCCGGCCCACCATGTCTTCGTCGCGGAGAGCGCCGGCGCGGTGCTCGGCAGCTACTACGTGCGGCCCAACCAACTCGGCCCCGGCGACCACGTCGCCAACGGCACCTACGCCACGCATCCGGCCGCGCGGGGCAGGGGGGTCGCCCGCGCCATGGGCCTGCACTCCTTCGGGACCGCCCGGGCGCTGGGCTTTTCCGCGATGCAGTTCAATCTGGTCGTTTCCACCAACACCCACGCCGTCGCCCTCTGGACGAGCCTCGGCCTCAGCGAGGTCGGCCGCCTGCCGGGCGTGTTCCGCCATCCCGAACGCGGGCCGGTCGACGCGCTGGTGATGCACCGAATTTTATGAGACGGCTTGAAAGGCGCGGGGGTGCCAAAATTCGGTCGATGTGGCGAGCCTTTGTTCTCGTGTTGCCCTTTTGAGCCCTCAAACAGGTTCCAAGACGGCCCAGTTGCTATCAGTTTCCCATAGACACTGTTCGCTCAACGAGCTGGCAAGTACGGCGTCGAGGCGTAGTCGCTCAGCCTCGACTAGAGGACCATCAATCGCTACCGGTCGGCAACGTTTGCTCCCGTCAGCCCATATCAGATCGGGCTCAATAAGGGGGTCGTTCGCACCCGCAAACCAAGGGCGACTTCCCATTTCGAAGTAGCTTTCCACAGGCAGACCTTCCGCAAGCAGAATGTCGTGACTGTCGAGCTCGACGTGCCAGTATGTGATGCTAGCGCGCGGCTCGCGAGTGATCGTGACGCCGTTGATCAAGCACATCGCGGGCACAAGCACACCGCCCTCATTGTTCAAGTCGGCGCCCACTAGCACCGGGTGGCCCGGAGAAAGGCATAGATCTCGGGTGGGGAGGTTGCTACCGAAGGCGCCAGCGCGAATTCGAACCGGCTGCTGTTCGAACGCGATGGAGCCAGTTTCAGCCTTGATCTCACGATGACCGATCCATGTGATGGGGCGCGGTGATCCTGAGGCGGTTATGACCCTATCGCCAATACGTAGTACCTCTACGGCAGACCTGCCGCCATCAGCGTCAATCTCGGTTCCGTCTGCAAAGCACAGCACATTATAGTCGCCTAAGCTACTTTCTGAGAATGTAATAATCTCTCCTTGTGTTAACGGGGAGTTGGAAGCAATTATAGCGAGGTCGTCACCTTGTGGTCTAATATTGAATAGTATGCGATCCGGATTATCAAAATTAGTCGCATAGGCTGTAAATGTATTTGTGTTGCGAGAATTGGTAAATACAACAGCATCTCCGGGAATATTTATAGTGCCGTTGAGTGTATATGCCTCTGGCGCTATGGTTATTGCCGAAAACGTTCCTGGCGCATCTCTTCCGCCATTGACTGCAAGGTGGCCAATGTCAAAAACAGTGTTGTTAAATACGATTGGCAATGTCATCAAGGATTCTCTACAGATGGTAAAATTTACAGGCGTGCGAAGTGATGCATAGCAGTCTGTATATGCCGGATGTCTATCTGCCGAGTATATTTGCGGCCAAGTGAGGGTAAAATCTGTGGCGTTGTTGCTTGGTGGCAACAGCGGTTTTTGTGGATTACAAGCGTAGTGATCATAGTATCGGGCAGTAAAACGGTAGCAATAGCAATAATATCGTGATCATTTCCAATATCGCTTCGATGGCAACTGATACAGAGGCAGAATCTGTCGCTTTCCTGTCGTTGAAGGAGCGGCTTAGCCATATGAATCTGGCAGTTGCTCGGACATGATGGAGCTGAGGGGATCCGAGTAGGCCCTCCTCAAAAGCCATTTGTCAGCCTTCGGGGTGGCATTTTTAGAGGGCGCGTCCTTGAGCTTCCTGATCTGCCTCGCGGCGCTCTTCTTCCTGATGGGAATCGCCTATCGCGGCTTCTCGGTGATCCTGTTCGCGCCGGTGGCCGCCATGGGCGCGGTGCTGCTGACCGATCCGGCCGCCGTGCCGACGCTGTTCTCCGGGTTGTTCATGGAGAAGCTGGTCGGCTTCCTGAAGCTGTACTTCCCCGTCTTCCTGCTCGGCGCGGTGTTCGGCAAGCTCATCGAGATCTCGGGCTTTGCCCGCTCCATCGTCGGCGCCGTCACCGGGCTCTTGGGCGAGGGCAGGGCGATCGTCGCGATCGTGCTGGTGGGCGCGATCCTCACCTATGGCGGCGTCTCGCTGTTCGTGGCGGTGTTTGCGGTCTACCCCTTCGCCGCCGAGCTTTTTCGCCGCTCGAACATTCCGAAGCGTCTGATCCCGGGGACGATCGCGCTCGGCGCCTTCACCTTCACCATGGACACCCTGCCGGGCACCCCGCAGATCCAGAACATCATCCCGGCCTCCTTCTTCAAGACCGACGCCTACGCCGCCCCGTGGCTCGGCGTCATCGGTGCGCTCTTCGTGTTCGCGGTCGGCGTCGCCTATCTCGAATGGCGCCGCCGCCGGGCCGGAAACGAGGGCTACGGCGAGGGCCACACCAACGAGCCGCAGGCGGTCGAGGACAAGGTCGTGATCCATCCAGGCGTCGCGATCCTGCCGCTCCTCGTCGTCGGGATCGGCAACAAGCTCTTGCTCGCCTGGATCACCGCCTCCTACGGCGAGCAGGCGAGCGCCGCGCTCACGCCAGAGATGGCGGCCCATCCCGTGACCGTACAGGTCAAGACCGTGGCGGCGATCTGGGCGGTCCAGGGCGCGCTGCTTCTCGGCATCCTCGCCACCGTGATCCTCGGCTATCGCAACCTCGCGGAGCGTTTTTCCGATGGCTCGAAGGCGGCGGTGGCGGGCTCGCTGCTCGCCGGCATGAACACCGCCACCGAGTACGGCTTCGGCGCGGTCATCGCCGCGCTCCCCGGCTTCAAGGCGATCTCGGACGTGCTCTCCGCGATCCCGAATCCGCTGGTCAACGAGGCGGTGACGGTCAACGTGCTGGCCGGCGTCACCGGCTCGGCCTCGGGCGGGCTCTCGATCGCGCTCGGGGCGCTCTCCGGCCGCTTCGTCGAGGCGGCGCAGGCGGCGGGCATCCCGCTGGAGGTGATGCACCGGGTCGCCTCCATGGCAAGCGGCGGCATGGACACCCTGCCGCACAACGGCGCCGTCATCACCCTGCTCGCCGTTACCGGGCTCACCCACCGCCAGTCCTACGGCGACATCTTCGCCATCACGATCATCAAGACCGTGGCCGTCTTCTTCGTGATCGGGGTCTACTACCTGACCGGATTGGTCTAGGGGTATACCCGCCCACGTTGTGCGAAGGGCCGATGGAGGCCGCGCGCAAGCGTTTTTCCGTCGGGGCGAAGGCCGTTCGGCGCAACGGGGCGTGCGAAAACCGCCGGGAGGAGTCCGTCCGAATGAGCACTGCCGCCACCCTGCCGACCGAGCGGGCCCCGCTCCACAAGTCCCTGTTCGTGCAGGTGATCGCCGGCCTCCTGGCCGGCATCCTCGTCGGCGTGCTGGCGCCCGGCTTCGCCGGGGAGCTGAAGGTCCTGAGCGACGCCTTCCTCCGGCTGATCGCGATGATCGTGGGGCCGATCGTGTTCTGCGTCGTCGTGCACGGCATCGCCGGGGCGGGCGACCTCGGCAAGGTCGGGCGGGTCGGCGTGAAGGCGCTGATCTACTTCGAGGCGATGACGAGCGTGGCCCTCGTGCTCGGGCTCGTGCTCGCCTACCTCGTCGGGCCGGGCCACGGCATGAACATCGATGTGGCCAACCTCGATGCCGGCGCTCTCGGCGGCTACGCCGATTCCGCGCAGAAGCTGCAAGGCGGCGGCATCGCGCATTTCCTCCTCGCCATCATCCCTAAGACCGCCTTCGACGCCTTCGCCCGCAACGACGTCCTGCAGGTGCTGTTCTTCGCCGTGCTGTTCGGGGTGAGCCTCGCGCTGGTCGGCGGCGAGAAGGCCCGGGCGGTCTCGGACCTGATCGACGCTCTGTCCACGGTGCTGTTCAAGGCCATGGGGCTGATCGTGCGGGTGGCCCCGCTCGGGGTGTTCGGCGCCGTCGCCTACACGGTCGGCCGCTACGGCATCGGCTCGCTGGCGCAGCTCCTCTCGCTCGTGGCCCTGTTCTACCTCGCGGTGGCTTTGTTCGTGTTCGTGATCCTCGGCGCGGTGATGCGGCTCGCGGGCCTCAGCCTCGTCAAGCTCTTGATCTATCTGCGCGAGGAGCTGACCATCGTGCTCGGCACCGGCTCCTCCGACGCGGTGCTGCCGCAGATCATGCGCAAGCTCGTGCATCTCGGGGTGAAGGATTCCACCGTCGGCCTCGTGGTGCCCACGGGCTATTCCTTCAACCTCGACGCCTTCTCGATCTACCTGACGCTCGCCGTCGTCTTCATCGCGCAGGCGACCAACACGCCGCTCTCCTTCAGCGACCTGATGCTGGTGCTCGGCGTCTCGCTGGTCACCTCGAAGGGCGCCCACGGCGTGCCGGGCTCGGCCATCGTGATCCTGGCCGCGACCCTGAACGCCGTCCCCTCGATTCCCGCCATCGGCCTCGTGCTGGTGCTCTCGGTCGATTGGTTCGTCGGCATCGCCCGGGCGCTGGGCAACCTGATCGGCAATTGCGTCGCCACCGTCGTCGTCGCCGCCTGGGAGGGCGACCTCGACCGGGAGCGTGCCGAGCGCGTGCTCGACGGCCGGGAGAGTGTGGAGCCCACCGCCGGTTAGGGCGAAGGCCGGATACGGGATCGAACGCATCCGCTCCAGGACGGTTTCCGACAGGCAGGCGCCGCACCGATCGTGACGGGGCCGAGGACGGGACCGGAGACGGGTATGACGGGAACGGCACTGATCGCGGGCGTGGGCGGCATCGTCGGCAACAACCTCGCCCGGCATCTGGTGGCGCAGGGCTGGACGGTGGAGGGGCTCGCGCGGCGCCCGCCCGAGATCGCCGGCGTCACGCCGCTGCCCGCCGACCTGCTCGAGCCGGAGGCGCTCGCCCGAACGCTCCGGGAGCGGGCGCCGAGCCACGTCTTCATCACCACGTGGCTGCGCCAGCCGACGGAGGCCGAGAACATCCGCGTCAACGCCGCGATGGTGAAGAACCTCCTCGACGCCCTGCGTCCGGGGGCGAGCGTCCGCCACGTGGCGCTGGTGACGGGCCTCAAGCACTATCTCGGGCCGTTCGAGAGCTACGGGCAGGGCAGCCTGCCGCCGACGCCCTTCCGCGAGGACCAGCCGCGGCTGCCGGTCGAGAACTTCTACTACGCGCAGGAGGACGAGGTCTTCGCCGCGGCCGCGCGCGACGGCTTCACCTGGAGCGTCCACCGCCCGCACACCATCGTCGGCTACGCGCTCGGCAACGCCATGAACATGGGCGTGACGCTGGCCGTCTACGCCACGCTCTGCCGGGAGACCGGTCGTCCCTTCCGCTTCCCCGGCTCGGCGACGCAATGGAACGGGCTCACCGACGTGACCGACGCGCGATTGCTCGCCCGCCACCTCGAATGGGCGGCGCTGACGGAGGCCGCGCACAACGAGGCCTTCAACGTCGTCAACGGCGACGTCTTCCGCTGGCAATGGATGTGGGGCCGGCTCGCCCAATGGTTCGGGCTCACGCCGGCGCCCTTCGACGGCGAGGTCAACCCGCTCGAACACCAGCTGTCGGGCGCGGCGCCGCTCTGGGCGGAGATCGCCCAGTCCCACGGCCTGATCGAGCCCGACCTGAACCGCCTCGTCTCCGCGTGGCACACCGATGCCGATCTCGGCCGTCCGATCGAGGTCGTCACCGACATGAGCAAGAGCCGGCGCCTCGGCTTTCTCGACTACCAGCCCTCCGACGACGCCTTCTTCGCGCTGTTCGAGCGGCTGCGGGCGGAGCGGGTCATCCCGTGAGCGGGGCGGACCGCACGCCTCAGAGGATCATCCCACCGTTCCGGCCTTCTGCCGCCGGGTCGGATGGGTCATGGCCTCCAGTTCGAGCAATTCGTTGAGCTGGGCCTCGGTCAGAAGGCCCTCCTCCAGCACCAGCTCGGCGACCGTCCGGTTCTCCCGCAGCGCCCGGCGGGCGATGCGGGAGCTCGCCTCGTAGCCGAGCGTCGGCGCGAGCGCCGTGACGAGGCCGATCGAGCCCTGGACGAGGCTGCGGCAGCGCTCGCGGTCGGCCTCGATGCCCTCGATGCAGCGCTTGGTCAGGGTGTCGATGGCCGCCGTCAGCATGCGCAGGCTGCTCAGCACGCAGTAGCCGATGGTGGGCTCGAAGGCGTTGAGCTGGAGCTGGCCGCCCTCGGCGCAGAGCGTCACGGTGAGGTCGTGGCCGATGACCATGTAGGCGACTTGGTTGACCACCTCAGGGATCACCGGGTTGACCTTGCCCGGCATGATCGAGGAGCCCGCCTGCACCGCCGGCAGACGGATTTCGCCGAAACCGGTGCGGGGACCGGACGAGAGCAGGCGCAGGTCGTTGCAGATCTTGGACAGCTTGACCGCCACGCGCTTCAGGACGCCGGAGAACAGCACGAAGGCGCCGAGATCCGAGGTCGCCTCGATCAGGTTGGAAGCCAGCACCATCGGCTGGCCGGCGAGCCGCGACAGTTCCTCCACGGCGAGCGCGGCGTAGCGCGGGTCTGCGTTGAGGCCGGTGCCGATTGCGGTCGCGCCGAGATTCACTTCGCGGAACAGGCCGACGATCTCGGTCAATCGCGCCACGTCCTCCTTGATCGTGGCGTGGAAGCCGTCGAACTCCTGGCCGAGCGTCATCGGCACCGCGTCCTGGAGTTGGGTCCGGCCCATCTTCAGGACGTCGGCGAACTCCACCGCCTTGCTCTTGAAGGCGTAGGCGAGGTCGTCGAGCGCCTTCACCAGTGGTTGCGTGGCGAAGATCACCGCGAGCCGCAGCGCCGTCGGATAGGCGTCGTTGGTCGATTGCGCCATGTTGATGTCGTCGTTGGGATGCAGCGCGGCGTAGTCGCCCGGCGCCCGGCCCATCAGCCTCAGGCCGACATTGGCGATCACCTCGTTGGCGTTCATGTTGGTCGAGGTGCCGGCCCCGCCCTGGATCGCGTCGACCACGAAGGCTTCGGCGTAGGCCGGGTCGGTCGCGACGAGGGTGCAGGCCTCGTCGATGATCTTGGCCTTCCCCTTGGGCAGGTAGCCGAGCCGGTGGTTGGCCCGCGCCGCGGCCTGCTTCACCAAGGCCAGCGCCCGCACGAGTTCCGGGTAATGGCCCACCGGCACGCCGGTGATCGGGAAGTTCGCCACCGCCCGCTTGGTGTGGATGCCCCACAGTGCATCGGACGGCACCTCGCCATCCCCGAGCAGATCGTGTTCCGAGCGGGTCTTGGCCCCTTCCATCGCCACCTTGCGCACGGTGGCGACGGCGAGATCCTCCTCCTGGGGCGGTTTCTCCGCCGTGGCGCTTGCCACCGTGGCCTTTGCCACCGTCCCGAACGCGTCCGGGCGGGCGGCCGTCTCGGCCGCCGCGATGGCCGCAGCCTTCGTCTCGGCTTTGGCTGCTTTCTTTCCCGTGCCGCCTATGCCCTTGGCCTTCCTGGCCGCAGCCTTGGACTTCTTGACCTCACCCTGGCCTCCGGCCGCACCCTTCGCGGCGTGCTTGGCCTTGGTGTCAGATGCCGTCTTCGCCACGGAAGTCTCCCCGATGCGTCGAATGATCCGGCCGAATCCACGATTTCAGCGGCGGTCACCGTTGGGTCGGTGTTCAGATCTTCGCGTGCCGGACTGTCAATCGCTTGCAGTCTAGGTGACGTGTCAACGGCCCCGCTGCGTCAGCTTATGCGCGGACGCAGCGGGGCCGGCAGAGGATCAAGAGAGGAGATCGGGAGATGAGAATCAGAAGAACAGCGTCGTGTTGAGATAGCCGTAGAAGGTGTCGCCGGTATCGGGCGCGTTGGGCGCGTTGCGCAGGAAGTCGCCCTTGGCGAGATAGGCCAGCCCGGTATCGAGGATCATCTCGTTGGGGATGATCCAGTAGCGCAGGCGCCCCTCGATCTGGTGGCCGGCGAAGGTGCCGGAGCGGCCGGTGCGGTCGCGGATCAGGGTCGCGGCGAAGGTGTCGGTGGCGCTCTCCAGCCAGAGCGGGCGGTAGGCGATGAAGGCGTCCCAGACCGGGCTCGGGGTGATCTCGGCGCGGATCGAGGGCGAGATCAGGTTGGCGCGCTGCACCGGGCCGTAGAGGCCGGTCGGGCCGTACTCGAAGCGCCGGGCACCGAACAGCGTGTCGAAGCGGGTGAACTTGCCGTCGTTGTTCCGGTCGCCGCTGGCATGGTCGTAGTGCAACGAGAACCGCGGCTTCCACGCGTGATCGAGGGTGTAGCCGACCTCGGCGTGGACGAAGTAGGCCGAGACGGTCAGGTCGCGCAGGTCGGCGGCGGCGGCCGTCTCGCGAGCCAGCCCGGTCTGGTAGATCCCCTCGAAATCGTAGTCGAACTCGCCGACCCGCGGCTGGCGGGCCAGACGCAGGCCGGGGGTGAACAGGCGCCGGTCGCGGGTCTGGACCGAGCGCAGGCCGGTGCCCGAATCCTGCTCGTAGAGGCCGTAGCCGTAGAGTTCGAACGTGCCGCCGAAGATGCCCGCGAAGGTGTAGGAGGCGCCGAAGAGCTGCAGGTCCAGGCTCTCGCGGTCGAACTCGATGCCGTTGTCGAGGATGCCGTTCAGGTCGTCGGGCAGACGCGTGTGCGGCATCACCCACAGCGCCGTGAACTTGTCCTTGCCCCCACCCTGCCAGTCGAAGCTCACGCCGGTATAGGCGTTGATGGTGTTGCGGAATTGCTGGCGCGAGACGAGGCGGCGCGAGCCGATGTTCTTGGTGAAGCGGCCGACCGTGAGGTTGCTCTTGGAGCCCTCGCCGCCGAGATCGCCGGTGTCGAAATTGAGATAGGCCTGGCCCGGTTCGAGAGCGTTGATCTCCGTGGTGAAGGCGGAGGAGTTGCGCTGCTGGAAGTAGCCGCGGCTGTCGAACAGCTCGACCCCGATGCGGACCGGGCCCTTGATCCCGTACTCCGCGTGCAGCGTGGTGAGGTACGAGTTCAGGATGTCGTTGGAAGCGAAGGTCGGGACCGGGCGGAACTGGTTGGCGATGCCCTCCACCCGCGGCCGGAACGAGCCGCTGATGCGCCAGTTCTCCGGCTCACCGAACCCCTTGTAGAGGAAGTTCGGCGGCTTGGACGGCTGGGCCGCGAAGTAGGGGCCGTCCTGCTTCTTGCGGGACGCGGCGATCCCCGCCTGCATCGTGGCGGTCGCGGCCTCCGTGGCCGTGACGGGCCGTGTTTCCAGGGGGCCGGCAAAGGGGCCGCTCTGGGCCAGCACCGGACCGATGAAGAGGGGAATGGAGGCGCCGGCAAGTAACGACGCGCAGAGAACCGACCGCTTCACCACACCGCTCCTGTTCTTTCGCAGAGTTCGCTCGGGGCCGGCTAGAGATCGCCTAGACTGGTATACCAGTGCAAGGACCCCTGCTTTGATCGATGCATTTTGTCGGCGGAGCCGTGAATCCGCCGCTCTTGCGTCGACGGGTTTTCCACATGGCGGCACGAGGCCAAAACGGAGCGAAATCAGGGATTTGAACTGCGTATTTCAGTCGCTGGAATGCCTTCGCCCTTTGTCCCCCGCCTGCAACGGCCCGGACGAAACCTCGTGATGACCTGATTTTTTCGGGATTAAATCAAATCTTTTTCTTGGCCCGTCCGGCGAGGCAGGCCTCTCAACTCCTCCGTGCAGGGGCGCGTCTCGGCTGAGCCCGCGCGGTCCGGCTCCCCTGCGCCGGGCTGTCCCTCGCCACGATCGGATCATCCGTTTCCTCCCGACCGGCCGCGTCGAGGGGGCGGGGTGCAGCTGAAAAGTCACAGGCAGGCGCCGATCTGCGGCAATGTGCGATTGTGCGTGACGGGTCAACTACAGGGTTCTAGTATTCAAGTATTGATTCCAGGTTTTACAAGAATCCCTA